>JAGCXZ010000208.1 GCA_017961065.1 Lachnospiraceae bacterium | reverse complement strand
CTCGATCATGCCGCCGACCGTAACTTTCTGCGCGTCGGATACGATCGTCCTCTGCGAGTCCTCGTCATATGCAAAGTCAGAAGTCAGGTTGGTGATATTCTTACGCCAGATCTCCTCGTCAGCCTGCAGCGGATGCCCGCTGATATAAGTACCCAGCACTTCTTTTTCAAATGCCAGCCGGACGTCCTGCTCGAATTCCCCGATATCCGGAAGCCGCATTTCAAAGGATTCTTTCTCCTCTTCTCCCGCGATATCAAACAGCGACATCTGGCCTGCCATGCTGTTCTTCTTTTCCCTGGCCGCATCATCCAGAATATTGGAATAAACCGCCATGAGCTGCTTGCGTGTTGCGCCCGTTCCGTCAAAAGCACCTGCTTTGATGAAATTCTCCACGGTACGCTTGTTGACTTCCCTGCCGCTCATCCGCGTGATGAAGTCCTTGATATCCCTGAACGGACCGTGTTCACTGCGCTCCGCGGCGACAGCAGCCGTAACCGGCCAACCAATCCCCTTGATGCTCGCAAGGCCGTACCGGATCTGATCGTTCTGTACGGAGAATCCGCCGACACTCTCATTGATGTCGGGCGGCAGGAGCTTGATCCCCATATTCTTGCAACTATAAATATATTCCGCCACTTTATGCCCGTTGTCAATCACGGATGTCATAAGCGCTGCCATAAATTCGACCGGATAGTACAATTTCAGGTAAGCCGTCTGGTACGCAACGAATGCGTAAGCCGCCGCATGCGACTTGTTGAAGGCGTATTTCGCAAAATCCATCATCTCGTCATAGATCTTGTTGGCCACCTGCTCGCTGATCCCTTTGGACAGACAGCCCGGGACTTTTTCCTCCGGATTGCCATATATGAAATTGTGACGCTCTTTCTCCATGACGTCCTGTTTCTTTTTGGACATGGCACGTCTGACCAGATCGCTGCGGCCCAGCGTATAACCGCCTAGATCTC
This sequence comes from Lachnospiraceae bacterium, assembly GCA_017961065.1. Lineage (GTDB taxonomy): Bacteria > Bacillota > Clostridia > Lachnospirales > Lachnospiraceae > UBA2868. Next base: position 31,186 of record JAGCXZ010000208.1, on the reverse strand, counting down.
TCACAATCTGCATAACCTGCTCCTGGTAAACGATACAGCCGTAGGTCGGCTTCAGGATCGGCTCCAGCTGCGGACAGTCATAGGTGATCTCATCGGTCGAATTCTTTCCCCTGATGTATTTGGGAATGAAATCCATCGGGCCCGGACGGTACAGGGAGATCCCGGCGATCACATCCTCCAGCGTGCGTGGCTTTAACTCCTTCATGAAGTTCTTCATGCCCGCGCTCTCCAGCTGGAATACGCCATCGGTCCTGCCGGTTCCGATATATTCAAAAACAGCCGGGTCATCATAGGAAAGTTTTGCCAGATCGATCTTTTTCCCGGTATTCTCTTCCACGAACTTTACCGCATTCTGGATAACGGTCAGCGTACGCAGCCCCAGAAAGTCCATCTTCAGCAGTCCCAGTTCCTCCAGCGTCGTCATGACGAACTGCGTGGTAATGGAACCGTCGCTTCCGCGTGAGAGCGGTACGTACTCGTCTGCCGCTTCCGGGCAGATCACGACGCCTGCCGCGTGCATGGAGGCGTGCCTGGGCAGTCCCTCTAAACGCATACAGCTGTCGATCAGTGTCTTGACTTCCCGGTCCGAATCGTACAGGGATTTCAGATCCGGATTCATCTCAAGCGCGTCCTTTAATGTGATGCCGAGTTCATCGGGCACCATTTTGGCAATGGAATCCACGAAGGAATAGGACAGGTCCATAACGCGGCCGACATCACGGATCACGCCTTTTGCCAGCATCGTTCCGAACGTGACGATCTGTACGACTTTTTCTTTTCCGTATTTCTGCACGACATAATCGATCACTTCCTGACGTCTTTCAAAGCAGAAGTCCACGTCTATATCCGGCATCGTCACGCGCTCCGGATTCAGGAAACGCTCAAAGAGCAGATTGTATTTGATCGGATCGATATCCGTGATCTCAAGCGCGTAAGAAACAACGGAACCCGCGGCACTGCCTCTGCCGGGTCCTACGGCGATCCCGTGCGACTTGGCATAGTGGATGAAGTCCCATACAATGAGGAAATAGTCCACAAATCCAAGCTCCCTGATCGTATTGAGCTCATACTGCAGCCTGTCTTCCAAATCCTGTCCGTATCCCGGATACCGTTTCTGCATGCCTTCCCTGCACAGATGGTTCAGGTAATCCCAGGGTGTATATCCGTCCGGCACATCATAATGCGGCAGTTTATACTCTCCGAACTTGATCTCCACATTGCAGCGGTCTGCGATCGCCTGCGTATTGTCAAGCGCAGCGGCCGCATAAGGGAAGAGCGCTCTCATCTCCTCCTCGGATTTCACGTAGAACTGTCCGCCCTCATAGCGCATCCTGTCCTCATCCGCCAGTTTCTTGCCGGTCTGGATGCACAGCAGGATATCATGCGGATCGGCATCATCCGCATAGGTATAGTGGATATCGTTGGTCGCAACCAGCGGGATCTGCAGTTCCTCGCTCATGCGAAGGAGCGCCGCATTGACGGTCTTCTGTTCCGGAATGCCGTGATCCTGCAGCTCCAGATAGTAGTTCCCCTCACCGAAGCAGTCGCGGTATTTGATGGCGGCCTTTTTGGCCTCCTCATATAATCCTTTTTGAATGTAACGCTGAACTTCCCCGGCCAGACATGCGGACAGGCAGATGATCCCTTCGTGGAATTCCCGCAACACTTCGAGATCCACACGGGGTCTGTAGTAATAGCCTTCCGTAAAGCCGCGGCTTACGATCTTGACCAGATTGGAATAACCCTGATTGTTCTCGGCAAGCAGGATCAGATGATAGTAGCGGTCTTCGCCGCCCGTCAGTTCCTTATCGAAGCGGGAGTTGGGCGCCACATACACTTCACAGCCCAGGATCGGCTTGATCCCGGCCTTTTTGGCAGCCCTGTAAAAATCAATGACGCCGTACATTGTGCCATGATCGGTTATGGCTGCGGCGTTCATCCCCAGTTCACTGACTCTGTTCACGTATTCCCTGATCTTATTGGAACCGTCCAACAGACTGTATTCTGTATGTGTGTGTAAATGGACAAATGACATTGAAAACTCCTGCTGCCATTATTGTATCACATCGGGTCCTCGTAGTCATCGTATTCGAGATAATCCTCTTCGATCGGTGCATAGTCCTCAACAGCCGGCGCAGGCGGAAGCTGTTTGGGCTTTCTTGAGAAGAGTGCGATCAGATGGCTGTGATGCAGGATAAAGATCGCAACGACCATGAACAGATGCGCAATGAACGTGCTCACAAGCACGCCGTTGGATATGAGCAGATAGTCCGTGCCAAACCCGTAGATACACATGAATGCCGTATAAACAAGGCCCAGGATCAGGAACGGTATGTTTTTGGCGCCGTCCTTCATCGTCTTAAGGGAACCGCGCAAAGAAGTGTCGAAATAAACGAATCTGCCTATGATCAGGCCGAGGAAATACATGATGAACCCGTCATAGTTATCGTTTTCATAAACAAACTTGATGTAGAGGAAGATCACCATGATGTAGAACATGCCGACCAGACGGACGGATGCCTTCTCATCCTTCGTGATCTTCTTAAGGGGGATCAGCATGACATCGAAATAGTTATTGACGATACAGCTGACCACGATCATCCCCAACAGGATAAAATCACACCATCTGTCCCAGAAAACGCGGAAATCCGGATCCGTGGCAAACCTGTCGATCAGGTAATACACGGCCAGAAACGAAAGGATGGAGGTGGCGGAAAAGATCATTTCATCAAAACGCTGCGACATGTTGCGGGACCTGTAATAAAAGTCCCAACGTTTTTCCAAACGTGTCCTGCCTTTGGCCGTGGCTCTTGAGGCCAGCAGGATCACAAACAGGCAGACCAGCGCGCCGATCAGCGCAACAAGCAAAAAACGTAAAACATCGCGCATCGCAAAATAATGCGCAGTATATTCCTGTGCAGTCATATCGGTTACCCCTTATTACACGAAAGTTTCGATATAGATATCGGTTTCTCTGGACAGGTCGATGAATTCGTTCCCGCACTGAACGAGCGGCTTGGACAGGGAATTCTTGTTCATGAAAACCACATCGCCCTCTTTGCCGTTGCTTAAGCGGACGCGGTTGTTCATGTAGGACTCTGCGATATGCTCTAAGAAAGTCAGGATGAACCTGGAGTCGTACTTCTGATATCCTTCATTTTCAAATATGTTGATGACCTTAAACGGGCAGAGCGGACCGCGGTAGATCCTGGCGGCCGTCATCGCATCATACACGTCCGTGATGGCCGTGATCTTGGCATAGGGACTGATCCTGTCCGCCGTGAGGTTCAGCGGGTAACCGGACCCGTCGCAGCGCTCATGGTGCATCAGGACAATATCCTTGACGTTTTCGTCAATATCATACCGCTGCATGATCTTATAACCCTGCACCGTATGCGTCTTGATGATATTGTATTCCACCGGGGATAATTTGGACGGCTTGCGGATAATGTCATCCGGTACGGTCAGTTTGCCGATATCGTGCAGCAGACCGCCAAGCGTTAAGATCTCAAGATCATGATCGTTGAGACCCAGCCACCGTCCGAGGATATTGTTCAAAAGAGATACGTTAATACAATGCATATAGGTAAAATCATCGTATTGACGCATATTATGGAGCATGTTCAGGATACTGGCCGGGGACATATCCGGCGGAACCAGTTCCGTGATCGTATTCATCAGAGCAGGCACATCCAGTGCCCCCTCGCCCGATGCCAGTTTGTTGAGCTTTTTCTCGAACTCTTCCGTCGTCTTCAGATACTGCTTTTCAAAGATCTGGAACTCTTTTCCGGCTTTGATCTTCTCCGAATAGGAGACATCATTCGTAAGCGGGATCTCCGGCTCTGAATCCAGAACAACCGGCTCCCCGATCACGTCACCGTCCTCCGCGATACGGATCGCAAGAACGGAATAAAACTCAAGACGTGTGATCATCTTGTCCGTCAGGATCGTATCCTTGGGCAATATCATTTGGTTGTTATAGGAGTAGACGTCTTCCCCGGTTCTCATACCGGGCTTAAGGTCCGCTATTCTGACTCGTTTCATACGATTTTTTGCTCCACTTTAGTATCATACTGTATTCATCATGGAAAAGTCAATAGAACTTGACTATCCGCGCGATTCCGTGTATGCTTAATCCGATAAGAAAATTTCATATTGTTTCTTCTTATTCAGAGTGGTGGAGGTACATAGGACCGATGAAGCCACGGCAACCCCTTGGAGCAAGGAAGGTGCCAACCTGAGCATTGCCGGGAATCCGGCGGATGAACAATAAGAGGATTTGATTATCAACTGTTGAATCCGCTTATTTTAGCGGATTATTTTTTTCTGAACGAAAAGGAGGAAAGACATGGAGAAATACTTATTCACTTCCGAGTCCGTTACCGAAGGACATCCGGACAAAATGTGCGATGCGATCTCCGATGCGATCCTGGATGCTTTGATGGAAAAGGATCCGATGAGCCGTGTTGCATGTGAAACCGCTTCCTGCACCGGTTTTGTTCTTGTAACCGGTGAGATCACCACAAACGCTTATGTGGACATCCAGAAGATTGTCAGAGATACAATCAAGGAAATCGGTTATACAAAATCCGAATACGGCTTTGACGGAAATACCTGCGCGGTACTTACCGCCATCGACGAGCAGTCCGGCGATATCGCCATGGGCGTTGACAAGGCGCTCGAAGCAAAGGAAAACAAGATGAGCGATGCCGAGATCGAGGCGATCGGTGCCGGCGACCAGGGTATGATGTTCGGTTACGCGACCAACGAGACCGAAGAGTATATGCCTTATTCCATCGCTCTGGCACATAAGCTCGCAAAACAGCTTACCAAAGTCCGCAAGGACGGCACGCTGAAATACTTAAGGCCCGACGGCAAGAGCCAGGTATCCGTGGAATATGACAAGAACGGCAAACCGCTGCGTCTGGAAGCCGTTGTCCTTTCCACGCAGCATGATGAGGACGTAACGCAGGAGCAGATCCATGCGGACATCAAGAAGTATGTGTTCGATCCGATCCTGCCCGCTGAGCTGATCGATGCCAACACCAAGTTCTTTATCAATCCGACGGGACGTTTCGTGATCGGCGGACCGCACGGGGATGCAGGTCTGACCGGCCGTAAGATCATCGTTGATACCTACGGCGGTTATGCGCGTCACGGCGGCGGCGCATTTTCCGGCAAAGACTGCACAAAGGTTGACCGCAGTGCCGCTTACGCAGCAAGATACGTTGCCAAGAACATCGTCGGCGCAGGCCTTGCAGACAAGTGTGAGATCCAGCTGTCCTACGCGATCGGTGTTGCGCAGCCCACTTCCATCATGGTGGATACATTCGGAACCGGCAAGGTAGACGATGAGAAACTTGTTTCCATCATCCGTGAGAACTTTGATCTGCGTCCGGCAGGCATCATCAAGATGCTCGACCTGCGCCGTCCGATCTACAAGCAGACGGCTGCTTACGGTCATTTCGGCCGCAACGATCTGAACCTTCCCTGGGAAGCACTGGATAAGGTCGATGCACTGAAGAAATACCTGTAAATCCTATCCGGCAGGCATGATCTTTCATGCCTGCCGATATGAAAAAACGACGGAACAATATGTTCCGTCGTTTTTTGTATATGATAGATCAATTTGATATCTTTCAGCCGACTTTGAGTTTGAACTTCTGGATCTCTTTTTCCTCGGAGACCTTCTCGATCATGGCGCCGAGGCTTCTGAGCTTCTGCGGGAAATCTTCGTATCCGCGCTCGATCAGGACGATATTCTCCATCGTTGTGATGCCGTCTGCCGCAAGTCCGGCAAGGACCAGGGCTGCGCCTGCCCGAAGGTCCGGTACGCTGATGCTTGCGCCTGTCAGTTTATCGACACCCTCGATAATGGCGGTATTACCTTCCACTTTGACATTGCCGCCCATCCGGGACAGTTCGTCGATGTATTTGAAGCGGTTCTCGAATATACTCTCCGTCACAATGCTGGTGCCGTGAGAAAGGGCCAGCGTTACGGCGATCTGCGGCTGCATATCCGTCGGGAAACCGGGATAAGGCAGCGTCTTGACATTCGTATGATCCAGCCGCTTGGTCGCTACCACGCGCAGGGAATCATCAAATTCCTCCACTTCACAGCCGATCTCGATCAGCTTTGCGGAAATGGACTCCAAATGCTTGGGGATCACATTGCGGATCATGACATCGCCCTTTGTGATCGCAGCGGCAAACATGAATGTTCCCGCCTCGATCTGATCGGGAATGATGGAATAGGTCGTGCCATGCAGTTTGCTGACACCTTTGATACGTATCACATCCGTACCTGCACCTTTGATATTGGCACCCATACTGTTGAGGAAGTTGGCCACGTCAACCACGTGCGGTTCTTTCGCGGCATTCTCCAGGATCGTTTTGCCTTCCGCCAGGACAGCTCCCATCATCAGATTGATAGTCGCGCCTACCGTAACGACATCCAGATAGATATGATTTCCGGCCAGTCTTTTGGCTTCTGCGTTGATCAGGCCGCCCGAGATCTCGACGCCCGCACCCAACGCCCTGAATCCTTTCAGGTGCTGGTCGATCGGTCTGCTGCCGATCTCACAGCCGCCCGGAAGAGCCACGACTGCCCGGTGATATTTGCCAAGAAGCGCCCCAAGCATATAGTATGAGGCGCGGATCTTTCTGATGTATCCTGCATCGATGGTAAAGTTGTCGATCATGGAAGCATTGATCTTGACAGTATGTCTGTCGATCCGCTCCACGATCACGCCGATGCTTTCCATAGCCTGGATCAAAACGTTCGTATCACGAACATCCGGCATGTTTTCGATTACGACACTCTCATCGGTCATTGTCGCTGCAGCCAGTATCCCCAATGCGGCATTCTTTGCACCGGCAATGTCCACCTCTCCGACAAGAGGCGCTCCCCCTTTAATAATATACTGTTCCAAAACCTTACACCCCTGAATCTTCAGCGTTCATTTATCACACTTTAGTTATTATATAACAATATCGCGTGGTTGTAAATCGAGTCCCTTAATTTCAGAATAATGCACAAATATTACGAAAATATTACAAGTAGTTTAGTGGATTTACTTGCACGCCGTTTACAAGGATCTCAAAGTGCAGATGCGGGCCCGAACTGATACCCGTATTTCCGCTGAGCGCGATCTTTTCTCCCTGATTGACCGTCTGGCCCGCCTTCACTAAAATCTTGCTCAGATGCCCGTAGCGGGTGACTTTCCCGTCGGGATGTTCTATGTATACGCAGTATCCGTATCCGCTTCCCCAGCCGGCACGGATAACGGTTCCGCCGCTGGATGCCACCACGCTCGTCCCGACAGGCGTTGCCCAGTCCACACCCTTATGATAGGTGGATGCCCCTCTTGTGGGGGCTTTGCGTTTCCCGAACCTGGAAGAAAGCCGTCCGCCGGAGATCGGCTTTAAGAAGGTCGGCGGGATCTGCGTTCCGCGCTCGATGATCTTGGGGATCGCCTCCGCGACGATATCCTCATATATGATATTCTTGGATTCCGCATCGTCATTTCGGTAGATGATGTCGGCAACGACCTTTCTGAAGCCGGCCACGGGCATCTGGATCACTTCCTGATGGTTGGTGTACCATTCGTCATTCTCGATATACTGCACTTCCGCATCGTAATTTTCCTCGTAGTAGATCTCTTCCGTGCGTACGACCGACAGCTCCGGCTTGGGTGTCATGACCTTGATCTCATCACCCGGACGGATCGTGGCATTCTGGTTGGGAATGATCTCATGGTTCATGGCTATGATGTTCTCTACCGTCGTGCCGTTCTTCTCCGCGATCACGGACAGGCTGTCTCCGGCGACGACCTCATAGATCGTATCCTTTTCTTCTTTTTTGGTCACTTCGGCGATCGCGTCATCCAGCGTACTGATCCGGTCGGCATCCACATAGGCGCGGACCACCTCCACATTTTCGCCGAAATCCAGATCCTTTACGCCAAAATCAAAGCCCTCCAGCGTCTGGTTGCGGGCTTCCTCGTAGATCTCATCCATTTTTTTGATGGCTCCCGCAGAAGGGAAGATCACATCCTCTTGCTCCTTCTCCAGTTCGGAGGTCTTGACCACATGCGTTGTCAGTACATTCAACTCCCTGGTCGGATCCAGGACCATCTCCACGGTATACTCTTCGTTCTCGTCATACTTGCTCTTGGCCTGATTGAGCAGCTCCAGTACTTCCTCGCTGCTGCGCAGGTTCACCGTAAATTCGTTGATCTTGATCTCATAAACCGGCTGCTTGGTCTTGGCCACATTCCCGGAAAGGACCTGATAGATGTTGGCCGTTACCGTCTCCTCGGTATCCTCCTGCGCAAAGAGCTCCCTGCTGCCGCTTAAGGACAGCTCATAATCGACCATCACCAGACCGGTGGATTCCCTGGCCAGTCTTCTTCTGGCATTCGAAACCATCCTGTCCACGGATGAGGGATCCGAGACACATCCCACCAGATTTCCGTCAATAAAAACAGAGAATAAGTTATTCTTATCCTCTGAAGATCCTGCGATCGCAGGTACAACCATAAATACGAGCAATGCCGTTACCAGCATTGCTCCTATATGACTGAATTTTATTGTTTTTGTGTATTTTGTCAGAAAGCGCATCTGCAAAAACCGGTGATCGTGCTTTAAATATACCCGAAGATGTAACCTAAGAACAACGCGCCGTTGGTGATCCCGAGCACAACGGATATGATCACAAATACCTTGATCAGGATCAGGGACTTCTTGCTCTGCTCTACAACCTGCGTTCCCTGTTCGGATAAAGCAGCCTGAACATTACGGTAGCACTTCACATTTTCCTTATGAACATGCTCCTCCATATTGTTGTAATACTGGGTGAGCATTTCTTTGATCGGATTCGCGGTCTTCTCTGCCTGATCGGCACCGGCATTTTCTTCTGCTGCGGGAGCTGCGGCTTTGGCTTTTTCCTCAGCCTCTTTCTTGAGCATCTCCTGGATCGCATACAGCAGATCCGTGTTGTTCGATACGGCTTTTAAGATCTCTTCTTTCATAGCCGGGTCGATCTGTGGCGCGCTCGCTTCCTGCGCGCGGGGTGCTCTGCCGGATGCACCGGAAGCCGAGATCTGATCCAGCGCCTTCATGATCTCTTTGCCGGATGCGTATACCTCATCCTTCACATCATCGATACAATCGGCAAAAACCTCTAACTGCTTGGAATTGCTCTGCTCGATCACATTGGCGATATCGTCGATCTGTGCTCCCTCGGAACCATACGACTGGCCGCGTCTGGATGGACGTTCGCCCATATCACCTCTGTCCATTCTGTCATAGCGGTCTCTGCCGCCGCGATCGGATCCCATGCGATCTCTTCCGCTAAATCTGTCCCTGATGCTTTCCATGACCACCCTCCGTAGAAATTATTCTAGTCGAACAAGTTTATTCTATCATCTATTATGCAGAAATACAAGAAATCCTTGCTATAAAATGAGGAGTGCCCGAGTGGATGAGAGTCACTCGGGCAATATTATGAAAAATATATCCAGATGTCTGTGTTAGTGTCCGTCTCTTACGAACAAACTAATAGTAGCAACAGATTATGAACAAATTGTGAACACGTTGTAAACGAATGGTTAAAATGTACAAAAAGCCGGCTGTTGATTTTCTATCTATGTGCAATCTGCACAAGGCCTGCTCATTCTTCTTCCGACTGCGCTTCCTGGATCTCTTCGTTCAGCGAGAGCATCATATCATCGAGCACGGACACCATCTGCGCGCACTCGTAAAGCTGGCGCTTGATGTGCTCCGGCGCGTTCTTTTCGAACTTGTAGTTCATCTTGTGCTCCAGGCTGGCCCAGAAATCCATTGCAACCGTCCGGATCTGAATCTCCACCTTCGTATCGACCACACTGTCCGAAAGATAGATCGGAACACTGACGATCATGTGATAGCTCTTGTATCCGCTCTCTTTCGGGTTCTCGATATAGTCCTTGACGCTCAGCACTCTTAAGTCGCTCTGATTCGACAGCATCTCCGCGATCCTGTAGATGTCGGAGGTAAACGAACAGATCACGCGGATGCCCGCAATGTCATTCACGTACTGCACCATGTTATCGATCGTGGATTCCAGTCCCTTGTTGCGCAGTTTCCTGACTATGCTCTCGGGTGATTTGATACGTGATTTAATATGTTCGATAGGATTGTATTGATGTATATGCTGAAATTCGTCGTTTAAGATCTCCAGCTTCGTACCGACTTCCTTGAGTGCGGAATTATACAGAAGCATGGTGGTCTGCCAATTGTCTATTTCTGCGTTTCCGTTTTCTTTAAATTCCAAGTCAGACTCCTCCGGATGGTTTCGCTTTCGCCGTGTTGCTTACTCTTCCCATCCGTTTTATATTTTACCATATTTACGCATTAAATGGTGCTTTTTCATAAAAAGTTAATAGAAAATTTGCAAATTATGATATACTATCCAAAACAGTATTTACGAGGTGTTTTCATGTTTCGCATGTGGGGCAGGACTTTCCGCAGCAATCATATGATCCGTGATATCGTCATCAACGATGATACGGACGATACCCGCACCCATAAGGTGTTCAACGCTCTGGAGAAGATCTGCTATGCGTTCGACTTGAGCAAGCCGATCTGGCTGGATGCAACGATCTCGGATTTCAAGCGTACTTCCAAGGCCAGGTTCTATCAGGACAGTTTTATCGACGCCGTTGATTTTGACTATCTGGAGATTCAGATCATAGAAGAAGACTGAGCATTGCCCAGCCTTCTTCTTTTCTTACTTCCGTTTTCCTATGCATCATGCATATTCCTGAGCCGGTAAACGGGTCAGGTCCATCTGCTGCATGGAGCCGATCCCTCCGTTTTCGTACAGAAAGATCCCCGTCCTTCGGATATACGCGTTCGTGACATTGGTATCGACGTCATTCAGCGAGAACTGTGTCCCCACACTCTGCAGTCCGATCGCACCAATCCCTTTTTCTTTCAGCGTATACAGTTCCGGGTTTCCTTCGGCATCAAATCCGAAGATCTTCAGCTTATCAAAGATCTCATCCGCTTCATCGATCCAGCCGTTGCCGTCGGCATCATAGGATGCAAGATCGGCAAATCCGTTTCCGCTCTTTGTACCAAAGAGTTCCGAGCCGTCATTGATCTGCCCGTCTGCGTTCCGGTCAAGCGCCAGAAAACCGGTTCCGAACTGCAGCATCGGGATCTCATCCTGTGTGCCGTCCGCATCCAGATCAAAAAAGAATCTCTGATCCGATACGTCGGCCACGTTGCAGTCCAGATTGATCACAAGCGGGTCGATCGCCTCAAGCTTTTCGAATGTTGCGCTGAAACTGCTCTCAAAGCTCCGGCTCATTTCGACATTCAGGGAAAAATCAAACTCCCTGCCGTCAGCGCACACCACCTTTCCCGCCGCTGAGAAGTTCGTCTGCTCCGATTCGCTGAAACTGTGCTCCTCCGTATAGGTGACCTTCATCATGTTCTGACCCAGGCCTCCCTGATACTTCTCGACAATATACCGGTTCAGTTCGTCGTCATCCAGACCGAACAGCCAGCGCAGCAGATAATTGATGCACTGTGATTTGATCTTTGACAATGCGTCTGCCTCCAGCTTGCTGACCATGGACGTCTGCTGGATCATGACAGACTTGAATTGTTTCACGTCCGTGCGAACAGAAGTATATGTTCTGGCAGAATCCATTCCTATACTACTGTTGGTTATGATCAATACTCTCCTTCCGACCGCTGTTTTATTCCGCCTCCTTGAGAAATAAAAAACGGAGCGACCATCGGTGAATATCCGTTTCACCCATGTTCCCTCCGTGGTCATTCTTTATTTGCGCGTTCTTTCTGCAGGAAAAACACGCGGGCATTGGCCATTCTGCCCCTGTAAGAATTATATCGGATCGATCGTGTCGGAAGTTAACCTCAGCCTCTGTAATAATTGATCAGGCATCCTTTGAGGATGATCTCTCTCTCCGTATCGGTCAGGTCACCCAGTTTTAAAGTGAATTCCTTCAGGCCGTCCTGTTCGACCGCATAGGCCCTGATCTCCTCACGCTTTTCCGAAACAGCCCTGCGGATGTCCGGAACGAACAGGTATTGTTTATTGGAAAACGGAAGTTCGCCTTCTCCTATCACAAACGGCAGCATGCCCCAGTTGATCAGATTGGAGCGGTATCTCTTGGTCGCGTACTCGTTTGCGATGTTTGCCCAGCCGCCCAGAACCTTCTGGCAGGACGCAGCCTGCTCTCTTGCGGAACCGTCGCCCGGTTTTACCGCAAAGATCGTGGAACCGAATCCGCAGTTTTCATGCGACGCCTCCGGGAACTGCTGCCGGATCACGGTCATGACAGGCTTGATCTCCGCGCTGACCTCGCACGGATGAGCGCCGCTCACTCTTGCTTCCTCGATGGCTCTGACCTCTTTGGCAAGCCCCACGTAAGCGGGATCCTTGCGGGACAGTGTGAATTCCGCGAGTCCGAGCGGATTGGAACGATACGAAGACGTCTCACCGGACGGGATCAGTTCATCCGTTGTCGTAACGGGATCATGGATCTCGGAAACAACCTTAAGCACAAGGTTTTCCGGAAGGGGTTCCATCTTCGGCCAGTCTTTGATGTTGGGACCGAAATGGATCTCGGTATCCGGTTCCGCTTTCCCGTGGGAATCAAAGACTCTGTTGGCATAGATCGTTGCGTCAAAATGATATTTATACTTCTGCAGCGTATTGGCTTCTATCTGTTTGACCGCACTGGTCAAAATTCCGCGGTTAGCGGCTGTGGCTGCGATCGAGCGCGCATCCATCAGTGCAACGGAAGCGATCTGCTTATTCTGCAGTTTCGAGCCCTCACGGTTCGGGAAGTTTCTGGTCGAATGCCGGATCGAGAACGCGTTGTTGGCCGGCGTATCCCCTGCACCGAAGCACGGGCCGCAGAATGCGGTCTTAAGGATCGCGCCTGTCTCAAGCAGTTTTGCCGCGCATCCGTTTTTGATCAGTTCCATGTAGATCGGCGTGGAAGCCGGATAGACGCTCAGTGTAAAGGCGCTGTCGCCGATGCTTGCACCGTTTAATATGTCAGCCGCCGCACAGATATTCTCAAATCCGCCGCCTGCGCATCCTGCGATGATACCCTGCTCCACACAGAATTTTCCGTCGCGGATCTTATCCTGCAGACTGTATTCCACCTGTCCGTCCAGACTGACAAGGGCGCGCTTTTCCACCTCATTCAGGATGTCCTTTAAGTTCGCGTTGACCTCGTCGATCGTATAGGCGTTGCTCGGATGGAACGGCATGGCGATCATCGGATCGATCCCGGAAAGATCCACCTCGATCACGCCGTCATAATATGCCGTCTCTCCCGGCTCAAGGCAACTGTAGTCTTCCTCTCTGCCGTGTATCGCATAGAATTCGCGGATCGTTTCATCCGTCTGCCAGATCGATGACAGACAGGTTGTTTCCGTCGTCATGACATCGATGCCGATCCTGAAATCGGCACTTAAGTTTGCCACGCCCGGTCCGACAAATTCCATGACTTTGTTTTTCACGTAACCGTTTGCAAAGACCGCGCCGATGATGGCGATCGCCACATCCTGCGGTCCCACGCCGGGTTTGGGTTCACCGGTCAGATAGACCGCGACCACTTCCGGTCTTTTGATATCATAAGTCCTGCCCAGCAGCTGCTTTACAAGCTCCGGTCCGCCTTCGCCCATCGCCATCGTGCCAAGCGCGCCGTAGCGGGTATGGGAATCGGAACCGAGGATCATCCTGCCTGCGCCGGAGAGCATCTCCCTTGCGAACTGGTGGATGACCGCCTGATGCGGCGGAACATAAACGCCGCCGTACTTTTTGGCACAGGTCAGGCCAAACATGTGATCATCTTCGTTGATGGTCCCGCCGACCGCGCAGAGGCTGTTATGGCAGTTGGTCAGCACGTAAGGGATCGGAAACTTTTCCAGTCCCGACGCGCGTGCCGTCTGTATAATGCCCACAAACGTGATGTCATGGCTTGTGAGTTTGTCAAATTTGATCTGCAGCTGCTCCATGCTGCCGCTGGTGTTGTGCTCTTTCAGGATGCGGTACGCGATCGTGTTCTTCGCGGCCTCTTCCTTACTCATGCCCGCCGGCGTATCCAGCTTTGTCCCGTTTAACAGGAACATGCCGGTGTCCGATAATTTAATCATGTGATTTTGCCCTTCCTGTCCGAAATATCCGGATCACCGGTTTCTCAGTCCAAATGCCAGATCTCATCCACGTATTCGCGGATCGTGCGGTCCGAAGAGAACTTTCCTACGGATCCGACATTTAAGATCGCCATCTTGGCCCACTTCTTCTCGTCCTTATAGGCAGCCTCGACCTTCTTCTGCGCATCCGCATAAGACTTGAAGTCCTTGAGGATGAAGTATGTATCGGCCTTGGCCGTGCACTGTGTGTTCAGCAGCGAATTGTACAGATCCCTGAAGAGATCCGGATCATTCGGTGAATAGAATCCGTTGATCAGCTGCATCAGCACCTTGCGGATATCCGGGTCATTATTGAAGATCTCCGTCGGATCGTATCCGCCGTTCTTTTCGAATGCGATGACTTCATCGGAGGACAGACCGAAGATAAAGGCGTTTTCCTCACCCATTTCCTCAACCATCTCGACATTCGCGCCGTCCATGGTACCGATCGTGATCGCGCCGTTCAACATGAACTTCATGTTACCGGTACCGGATGCTTCCTTACTTGCCGTAGAGATCTGCTCCGATACATCAGCCGCCGCAAAGATCAGTTCGGCGTTGCTCACACAATAGTCCTCGATGAAAATAACTTTGATCTTGCCTTCGATCGACTCATCGTTGTTGATCACATCAGCGACCGCGTTGATCAGTTTGATCGTAAGCTTCGCGTTCTTATAGCCTGCTGCCGCTTTCGCGCCGAAAATAAAGGTTCTCGGATAGAAATCCTGTTCCGGATGTTCTTTCAGTTCGTTGTACAGGTACATAACATGCAGGATATTGAGCAGCTGTCTCTTGTATTCATGCAGTCTCTTAACCTGCACATCAAAGATGGATCTCGGATCCACTTCGACACCGTTATGCGCCATGATATATTCCGCAAGACGTACCTTGTTGCGGTACTTGATGTTCATGAACTCATGCTGCGCCTTTGCGTCATCCGCATAAACCTTCAGCTTCTTGATCTGATCGAGATTCGTGATCCAGTCGTTTCCGACATGATCCGTAACCCAGTCTGCCAGAAGCGGGTTGCCGTGCAGCAGGAAACGGCGCTGCGTGATACCGTTGGTCTTGTTGTTAAACTTCTTGGGCATCATCTCGTAGAAATCCTTCAGCTCTCTGGCCTTTAAGATCTCCGTATGCAGCCTTGCCACGCCATTTACGGAGAAGCCTGCGCAGATCGCCAGATGTGCCATTTTGACCTGTCCGTCATAAACGATCGCCATGCTGCGTACCTTATCGGGATCGTTCGGATACTTCTCCTCGATCTGTGCGATAAACCTTCTGTTGATCTCTTCGATGATCTGGTATACGCGGGGAAGAAGTCTGGAGAACAGCTCGATCGGCCATTTTTCCAGCGCCTCAGCCATAATGGTGTGGTTTGTGTAAGCACAACTCTTGGTCACAACGGTCCATGCCTCATCCCACTCCAGGTTGTAATCATCCATCAGGATACGCATCAGTTCCGCAACCGCAACCGTCGGGTGCGTATCATTCATCTGGAATACAGCCTTCTCGTACAGCTTTTTGATATTCTTATGCGTACGCATGTATTTTTCCACAGCCTCCTGGAGACTTGCGGAAATGAAGAAGTACTGCTGTTTCAAGCGCAGCTCTTTTCCTGCATAATGATTGTCGTTGGGGTAGAGCACCTCGCAGATGTTACGTGCCAGGTTCTCCTGCTCGACAGCCTTGCGGTAATCACCCTTGTCAAAGGAATCCAGCTGGAACACTTCGATCGGCTGCGCATCCCAGATCCTGAGGGTATTGACGATGCCGTTGCCGTAACCGACAACCGGAAGATCGTAAGGAATTGCCTGTACCGACTGGTAATTCTCCTGAACAAAGTGATTGCGGCCGTTCTCGTCCACATCCACGCGGATGTTTCCGCCGAATTTAACGGTCTTGGCATATTCGGGACGACGCAGTTCAAACGGATATCCGTCCTTTAACCAGTTGTCCGGAACCTCTACCTGGAAGCCGTCGCGGATCTCCTGCCGGAACATCCCGTAGTGGTAACGGATCCCGCAGCCGTATGCGCTGTATCCCATCGTTGCCAGCGAATCCAGGAAACATGCCGCCAGTCTTCCGAGACCGCCGTTTCCGAGTGCAGGATCGCGTTCCTCATTCTCGAGCTCGTTCAGATCGCAGCCCAGTTCCTTCATGGCCTTGGCAACGTCCTTGTATTCGCAGAGGTTGATCAGGCTGTTACCCATGAGTCTGCCCATCAGGAATTCCATTGACAGGTAATAAACCGTCTTCGGATCTTTCTCCTCATACATCTTCTGGGTTTTCATCCAGTTTTCAATGATCTCGTCCTTGACCGTATAGCAGAGCGCCATGTAGATCTGATGCGGCGTTGCCTCGTCGATCGTCTTACGATAGAGCAGCTTGGTGTTTTCCTTTACCTCATTTTTGAATGCTTCCTTGTTAAACCCCGTTTTAAATTTGATCACATTAAGCCTCCTCATTTGATTGTTGTTTATACTCTCTCAACCGAGATGGTGACGGACTCACCGTTTACGTTCCACTCCTTGCTGACCGAATAATCCGTTCCGCTTTCCAGAACATCGGCCAGAACTTTCTCAGAGATCATTCCCCTGTTGCGGTCTGCGATCGCATAAAGCTTATCGTTCCCGTTGATCGATACGCGGATGTGATCCATAACCTCGAAATCCGCTTCCTTTCGCATGGTCTGGATCTTGCTGATCATCTCGAACACGAATCCTTCCTCGATCAGTTCTTCCGTCAGGTTCGTATCCAGCACAACCGTTACAACATTGTCGTTCTCCGAGATGAATCCTTCCTTCTGCGTCATCTCGATCAGCAGATCATCTTTTGTCAAAGTCACGGTCTCGCCGTTCACGTCAAACTCGAGAGCACCCGTTTCATTCAGCTTGTCCATGGCATCGTTGCCGTCCAGTTCCGACAGCGTTTTCTGGATACCGCCGAGCAGTTTGCCGTACTTGGGACCAACGGTCTTAAGCTGCGGCTTGAACGTGTAACTCGTGAACTCCCTGACATCATCCGTGAAGACCACCTCTTTGACGTTCAGTTCGTCCTCGATGATCTCCTTGAAGAAGTCCGAAAGCGTAAAGTCTGCCTTGATGAACATACGCGAGATGGGCTGTCTGTTCTTGATGTTGGCCGTGTTTCTGGCCGCTCTGCCCATAACGACGGTCTTGAGCACCGCGTCCATGTTGCTTTCCAGTTCGATGTCAATCCAGGCTTCCTGTGAAACGGGAAAATCACACAGATGAATGGATTCGGGTGCATTCGGATCAATGGAGCGCACCAGATTCTGATAGATCTCCTCTGTGATGAACGGCACCATCGGAGCGGCAGCCTTGCTGATCTGCAGCAGGGATGTATACAGCGTCATGTAGGCATTGATCTTATCCTGCTCCATACCCTTTGCCCAGAACCTTTCACGGCATCTGCGCACATACCAGTTGGACAGATCGTCCACAAAACTCTCCAGCGCTCTGGCCGCTTCCGGGATCCGGTAATTTTCCAGATCATCGTCCACTTCCTTGATCGCCGTATTCAGGCGGGACAGGATCCACTTGTCCATAACGGACAGCTTGTCGTATTCCAGTGTGTATTTGGTGGCGTCAAAATTATCGATATTCGCATAGAGTACGAAGAATGCGTAAGTGTTCCACAGCGTGCCCATGAATTTCCGCTGTCCTTCCATAACGGCTTTGCCATGGAAGCGGTTCGGAAGCCAGGGTGCGGAATTGATATAGAAGTACCAGCGGATCGCGTCGGCACCGTATGTGGCAAGCGCCTCAAACGGATCCACGGCATTTCCCTTACTCTTACTCATCTTCTGGCCGTTCTCATCCTGCACGTGGCCGAGAACGATAACGTTCTCATAGGGTGCCTTGTTGAAGAGCAGTGTGGATTCGGCAAGCAGCGAATAGAACCAGCCTCTCGTCTGGTCAACCGCTTCGGATATGAACTGCGCAGGGAACTGCGCCTCAAAAAGATCCTTGTTTTCAAACGGATAATGATGCTGCGCAAAAGGCATGGCACCGGAGTCAAACCAGCAGTCGATCACTTCCGGTACTCTCTGCATCTGTTTGCCGCACTTCTCACAGGTGATCGTAAATTCGTCAATATATGGTCTGTGCAGTTCCACCGTCAGGGCGTCCTCACGTCCGGACAATTCTTTCAGTTCCGCGCGGGAACCGATCGAATGCATATGACCGCATTCGCAGACCCATACATTTAACGGTGTTCCCCAGTAACGGTTTCTGGAAATGCCCCAGTCCTGGATGTTCTCCAGCCAGTCGCCGAATCTTCCCTTTCCGATGGACTCCGGGATCCAGTTGATTGTATTGTTGTTGCGGATCAGATCGTCCTTGACCGCCGTCATCTTGATGAACCAGGATTCCCTTGCGTAATAGATCAGCGGCGTGTCGCATCTCCAGCAATGCGGGTAACTGTGCTCGAACTTCGGTGCCGAGAACAGAAGTCCTGCCTTGTCCAGCGCGATCAGTACCTCTTTGTCCGCATCCTTGCAGAACATACCTGCCCAGGGCGTCTCTTTTGTCATCTGTCCTTTGCCGTCCACCAGCTGAACGAACGGCAGATCGTAATTCCTGCCGACAACGGCATCGTCTTCACCGAAAGCCGGTGCGATATGAACAACGCCGGTACCGTCTGTCAGTGTTACATATGTATCACAGGTCACGTAGAACGCTTTCTTGTTCTGTCTTGCGCAGGTCTCTACCGCGCAGTCAAACAGCGGTTCGTATTCCTTGTATTCCAGATCCTTACCGGTATAGGTTTCCAGAACCTCGTAAGCAGGTGTGCCCTCTGCTCTCTCAAGCGATCCCAGGACCGTATCCAGAAGAGCTTCCGCCATGTAGTAGGTGTAACCGTCGGCTGCCTTGACTTTGGTATAGGCTTCATGCGGGTTTACGCAGAGCGCCACGTTACTCGGCAGGGTCCAGGGCGTCGTCGTCCAAGCCAGGATATATGCATCCTCGCCTTTCACTTTGAAACGTGCGATCGCGGAACGTTCCTTGACGTCTTTATAACCCTGCGCCACTTCGTGCGAAGAAAGCGGCGTACCGCAGCGCGGGCAGTAGGGTACGATCTTAAAGCCCTTATACAGCAGGCCCTTTTCCCAGATCTGTTTTAAAGCCCACCATTCGGATTCGATAAAATCATCATGATAGGTTACGTAGGGATCATCCATATCGGCCCAGAATCCGACCGTAGCGGAGAAATCCTCCCACATTCCCTTATATTTCCAAACACTTTCCTTACACTTGGTGATAAACGGATCCAGACCGTATTCCTCGATCTGTTCCTTGCCGTCCAGGCCGAGCGCCTTTTCCACTTCCAGTTCCACCGGCAGTCCGTGCGTATCCCATCCTGCCTTACGCGGAAC
This sequence comes from Lachnospiraceae bacterium, assembly GCA_017961065.1. Taxonomy (GTDB): domain Bacteria; phylum Bacillota; class Clostridia; order Lachnospirales; family Lachnospiraceae; genus UBA2868. The sequence continues at coordinate 11,562 of JAGCXZ010000208.1, read as the reverse complement.
CATGTACCCTTTCATCGTGCGGTACCGCGGGATCATGTCCTTGATCACGCGGGTCAGCACGTGACCGATGTGCGGTTTGCCGTTTGCTGTCGGCGGTCCGTCATAGAATGTGTAGGTTTCACCATCCTTGCGGTGTTCCATGCTCTTTTCAAAGATGGCATTGTCTTTCCAGAATTGTTCGACCTGCTTTTCCCGGTCTACGAATCCCAGATCCGTTGATACTTTTTTGTACATCTTTTTCCTCCTTTTTGCAGACGCTTTCTCGTCACGCCCGCAAAGTTATCATTTATCTGCTCATTTCATCAAGCAGAGAAATTTTGATATCATACAGTCTCGGCGACAGATCCACATAAACCTTATGCGGATTGACCAGACGTCTTGTCTCTTCCCAGAGTGTATCCAGTTCTTTCTGGCAATAGTCCCTGATCTCCATGACATTCGGAGATTCATAAACACATTTTCCGTCTATGAATACCGGAACCATCAGCTCCCTTACGGTGAATTCACCCGGGGTCAGTCTGGTCTTCTTCCAGGGTTCTGCGGGATCAAAGAGCAGGATCTGCTGGTCTTCCGTATAGGTTTCATCCTCCAGGCAGATCAGGTCGGCCTTGATCTTGCCGCTTTCCTTTTCATAGATCCGGTAGATCTTCTTATTGCCGGGGTTTGTGACTTTTTCCGTGTTCTCCGACAGTTTGATCTTGGGAATGAAGTGTCCGTCTTCTCCCATGATCGCCGAAAGCTTGTAAACGCCGCCAAACGCCGGCCAGTCTTTGGACGTGATCAGATTGGTGCCTACGCCCCAGCTGGTAATGGTCGCACCCTGTGCCTTCAGGGAATCGATCAGGAATTCATCCAGATCATTGCTCGCAGAGATGATGGCATCGGGGAACCCGGCGTCATCAAGCATCTTGCGGACTTTCTTGGAAAGGTAGGCCAGATCGCCGCTGTCCATGCGGATCCCGTAGAAAGTCAAAGGGATCCCTGCTTCGCGCATTTCCGTAAAGACACGAATCGCGTTCGGGACACCTGATTTTAACGTATCATATGTATCTACAAGCAGGATGCATGCGGAAGGATAGATGTCCGCATATGCCTTGAATGCCGTATACTCATCCGGGAAACTCATGATCCAGCTGTGTGCGTGTGTTCCTTTGACCGGAACATCAAACATCTGGCCGGCCAGAACATTACTGGTGCCGATACAGCCGCCGATCATGGCAGCTCTTGCGCCATAGATCCCCGCATCCGGGCCCTGTGCACGTCTTAAGCCGAATTCCATGATCCCGTCACCTCTGGCCGCGTAACAAACGCGCGCCGTCTTTGTCGCGATCAGGCTCTGATGATTGATGATATTTAAGATCGCCGTTTCCACCAGCTGTGCTTCCATGATGGGGGCAATGACTTTTACGATCGGTTCTCTCGGGAAGATCACGGTCCCTTCCGGGATCGAATAGATTGAGCCGGAAAATTTGAAATCCTTCAGATAATCCAGAAAATCGTCTTCAAAGATATGCAGGGAACGAAGATAGGCGATATCTTCCGGCGCAAAATGCAGATCCTGAATGTATTCGATCAGCTGCTGCAGGCCGGCCGCAACAGCATATCCGCTCTCCAGCGGATTGGTGCGGTAGAACATGTCAAAAATGGCCTTTTGATTCCTGTTCTGGTTCTTAAAATATCCCTGCATCATGGTCAGTTCATACAGATCCGTCAGCAGTGTCAGATTGTCGTAGTACATTTTGTCTCCTTTTCCGGTATGATCCGGATCCTGTCCGGCAGACGATCAGCGGGTGAAAGAATGCTTGATCAGAATATAACCGCCCTGCAATTCCTCCTGATCGATACTCCATCCGCAGGTGTCCACCTTATAGTCATCCATGAATTTATTCATAAAGCCGTTCCGGTAGCTTTCGTCGTCGTAACTCTGCAGCACTTTCTGCGCCAGCATGGAATCACGCATGACATTGTAGAACGATGTGTCCTGTCCTTTTGCGGCCGAAAGCTGCTTGTAGCAGTCATCAAAATAATCCTGCAGGCTGTTCAGCACGTTTTCCTGCGTCAGACCGTAATCCTCAAGCGTTTTCAGCGGTACGGGTGTTGCGGCGGCTTCTTCACCTGCGTTCGTATCGTCCGGGACATCGGCTGTCTCGGCAGGCTGCGGTTCGTCCGCTCCCGGCATTTCTTCCGGTCCCCCGTCCTGCCGGTCACCCGGCTCTTCTCCGTCCTCTTCATCCGATCCTGTCAGATCCGACAAGGAAAGGCTGTCCAGCTCCGCGTCTTCCTCTTCGCTTAACGTGGATTCCTCCGCAGCCGGCTTCCGGTTCTTATATATTTTTTCCGCGATGGCGTCCGACAGGCCGGGTTTAAAATGGCATGCCAAAATGAGACCGACCAGACCAAACCCGAGCGCTCCCAATACCCCAAACAAAATCTTGATTGCTTTTTTCATAACAGATACCTGATGTGCGTCTTTTTGTTTGTACAAAAAAGACCGCTATGTCTTGCAACATAGCAGTCTTATTTTATCGTATTCGGCTAAATATCTCAAGCCTTTTCGGTTTTCTTAAGCTTTGCCGTCGGAGCCCAGAACATATTTGATCTTGTGCGCAACCATGTCCTTAACAGCCTGACGTGCGGGCTTTAAGTACTGACGCGGATCGAAATGATCCGGATGCTCTGCGAAGTACTTGCGGATGTTACCTGTCATGGCCAGACGGATATCGGAATCGATATTGATCTTGCAGACAGCCAGTTTTGCAGCTTCTCTTAACTGCTCCTCCGGAATACCTACCGCATCCGGCATGTTACCGCCGTACTGGTTAACCATCTTTACGAACTCCTGCGGTACGGAAGAAGATCCGTGCAGAACGATCGGGAATCCCGGCAGACGCTTGATGCACTCTTCCAGAACGTCGAAACGAAGCGGGGGCGGAACAAGAATGCCGTCAGCGTTTCTTGTGCACTGATCAGCCGTGAACTTATATGCGCCATGGCTTGTACCGATCGCGATCGCAAGAGAATCGCAACCTGTCTTGTCTACGAATTCCTCAACTTCTTCCGGACGGGTATAGCTCTCATGACCTGCTTCAACTACAACCTCATCCTCGATACCTGCCAGTGTACCCAGCTCAGCTTCTACCACAACGCCGTGTGCATGTGCATATTCAACGACCTGCTTGGTAAGAGCAACGTTATCTTCGAAAGACTTGGAGGAAGCATCGATCATAACGGATGTGAATCCGCCGTCGATACAGGATTTGCACAGTTCAAACGTATCGCCGTGATCCAGATGCAGCGCGATGGGGATCTCCGGATTCTCCTGTACTGCCGCTTCCACTAATTTTACAAGGTATGTGTGGTTTGCGTATGCACGCGCACCCTTGGATACCTGCAGGATCACGGGGCTCTTCAGTTCGCCTGCTGCCTCTGTGATGCCCTGAACGATCTCCATGTTGTTTACGTTGAAGGCGCCGACTGCGTAGCCGCCGTTATATGCCTTCTTAAACATTTCGGTAGTTGTTACTAATGACATATGTTTCTCATCCTTTCTGTAGTGTATTTTTGAACGGGCAAAGCCCGTAAATCCCTAGCGATTTAGAATTATAGCACAACCTTCGGTCAAACTCAAGAAAGTTCGTGGCTGCCGTCCTGTTTCTCTTCGGGGGCTTCCTCCGTCAGATCGCCGTTCACGTAGATCATGATCAGGCGCAGATTCTCCGCCGCGGCGTCCTCCATTGTTTCCGCAAAAGAAAGAGCATAGTCTCCGAGACACTCCAATGCCTCGATATGATACAGCGAGATCATGCAGAGCGGCATCTGCATCAGGCAGTCATACAGGGCATCCAGATTCCTGCCGTAATATTCCGGCAGCTCCAAAACGCGCGCCAGTAGGTCGTGCAGTTCGTCTCTTGACGTGACCCCGGTAAAATCCAGTTTGTATTCGGTAAAATCTTCCTGTTTCATCTTCCGTGCTCTTCCTTTGCGCCCGGCCCGGGCGCAGATCCGTCTGTCAACGCAGCGTTTCGCCCAAAGAAACACTGTGGTCATCCGCTATGATCACCTGTCGGAATGACTCGTAGTGGTCACCGGTATAATAGTAGTTGCCGTCCGCGGTATAGATCAGCCGCCGTGATCCGCGGTTCTTGTACCCGTGCGTATCGATGTCGCACTCATAGTATGTATTCTTTCCGGCCTGCGGCAGGATCCCTTCGCGGTTGCCGAACCGGTCTCCGCCGATGGCCGCATCCGGCAGAAAGTCTTCCACAGACCCGCCTTCCCAGCCGAGATCCCTTGCCTCACCCTTTGTGATGTAATTGTCCGGCAGCTTTCCGTACAGTTCGAGGTAAAGAACGACGTTCTGCAGATCATAGTAGCTGCCGTCTTCACGCGGAAGGCCGGCCGCATCGTCCTGCTCTGTCTCAGCCTGCGTCGCATCCGGTTCGGGTGCACTCTGCTCTTCCGTTTTCTGCGCAGTCTGCTCCGGAACACTTTGTTCTTCCGGACTCTGCACCGTCTGTTCCGACGTTTGTACCGTTTGCTCCGGCGTCTGCACCGGCGCAGCACCCTGACCGGGAATCCTGCAGCCCGCCAGCAACAGAGCCACGACAAGTACTGCCCATATCCGCGCTTTTATTCCGATACGCAATCCAAACACCCCCGTATCACCGGACTATGCTTTTACCGAACTTTCTTATCATCATGAACCACTGCCAATTATAGCATATAATCGGCTCGGGTTTTGATATCATTTTTGAAACCCGGCTACCCGGATCAGACCGGTTGTGAATTCACGATCTCCTGCATGCTTACGAGCAGGTCTCGCACCTCTTTCAGAACGTTTTCGCGCTCGTTATCGGCAGTACCCGCAACAGCTGCGGGAATGCCGGGAGTCTTTTTCAAGCTCAGGATGAAATACGGTTTTGCCACCGGTTTGAGCACGAGCCGGCCGCCGAAGCATGCGATGAATTCACCGATCTTCTCGTGTTTGTATCTGGCATTTTCGAATATGGACAGCTTCACTGCCCGGTGCTCGCCTTTGATCTCCGTGATATAAACTTCTTTGGCCAGTACCTTCAGGTAGGCGATGTCCAGCAGATTGATCACGGACTTCGGCAGGAGTCCGAAACGGTCTGTCAGTTCTTCTTCCATGTCCGCGCGCTCTTCCGCCGACTCGATCCCGGCGATCCGTTTGTAGATCTCGATCTTCTGATGCTCGTTCATGATGTAGGATTCCGGAATGAACGCGTCCACATCCAGTTCCACGCTGACCGAAGTTTCTACCGTCTCTTCGGCTCCCTGCTTTCTGCGGATCGCCTCATTGAGCATCTTGCAGTACATATCGTAACCGACGGCTTCCATATGTCCGCTCTGCCTGCTGCCGAGCAGATTTCCGGCGCCTCTGATCTCCAGATCGCGCATGGCGATCTTGAATCCGCTCCCCAGCTCCGTGAATTCGCGGATCGCTGTCAGCCTCTTCTGCGCGACTTCCTTAAGCACCTTGTCTTTCTTATACATCAGGAAGGCGTAGGCCGTCCGGTTGGACCGTCCCACACGGCCTCTGAGCTGATAGAGCTGTGCGAGTCCCATCTTATCGGAGTCATGCACGATCATGGTGTTGACATTGGAAATGTCCAGACCCGTTTCGATGATCGTCGTCGAAACCAGCACATCGATCTCGCCGTTCACAAAGTCAAACATGATCCGTTCCAATTCCTGTTCCTTCATCTGACCGTGTGCGTAGGCGATGTTTGCCTCGGGGATCAGATTGCGCAGGGAAGCCGTCATATCCGCGATCGTCTGGATGCGGTTATAGACATAGAACACCTGCCCGCCTCGGGCCAGTTCACGCCCGATCGCTTCCCGGACCATTTCCTCACTGTATTCCATCACAAACGTCTGGATCGGCATACGGTCCTGCGGCGCCTCTTCCAGCACGCTCATGTCACGGATACCGACGAGGCTCATATGCAAAGTTCTTGGGATCGGTGTTGCCGTCAGTGTCAGAACATCCACATTCTCTTTCAGCTTCTTGATCTTTTCCTTGTGCGAAACGCCGAAGCGCTGTTCTTCATCAATGATGAGCAGACCGAGATCCTTATAGACCACATCGGCTGACAGCAGTCTGTGCGTGCCGATCACAATATCGGTCATACCCTTTCTGAGATCCGCTACGGTCTTTTTCTGTTCGGCACTCGTGCGGAACCGGCTGAGCATCTCGATCCTGACCGGATAGTCCTTCATCCGCTGGATAAATGTATTGTAATGCTGCTGTGCAAGGATCGTTGTCGGCACAAGATACGCAACCTGTTTGCCGTCCTGCACGGCTTTGAATGCTGCGCGGATCGCGATCTCCGTTTTGCCGTACCCAACATCCCCGCAGATCAGACGGTCCATGATCTTCCTGCTCTGCATATCGCGCTTTGTATCCTCGATCGCCGCCAGCTGATCCTCGGTCTCTTCAAACGGGAAGCGTTCCTCAAACTCTGTCTGCCATACGCTGTCCGGACTGAACTCGTATCCGGCTTTCTGGTTTCTTGCCGCATACAGTTCCACCAGATCCGTTGCGATCACATCGACCGCGCTCTTCACCCTGCTCTTGGTCTTGACCCATTCCGAGCCGCCCAATTTGTTGATCTTGGGTGTGGACGTTTCTTTGGAAGCGTATTTCTGTATGGCATCCAAGGCGGTCGCGGGGATATAGAGATTGCCTCCGTCCCTGTATTCGATCTTCATATAGTCCTTGGTGACCTTATCCACGCAGACCTGTTCGATGCCGCGGTATATCCCGAGTCCGTGCAGTTCATGCACGACGTAATCGCCAACCTTCAGTTCCGCGAAATCACGGATCGCCTGACCGCCGCCGTACTTCCTGACCGCACGCTTCTTCTTTTTGCCGGAAGTAAAGATATCCGATTCCGAGATCACAACAAATTTCAGCATCGGGTATTCGAAACCCTGACGGATCCGTCCGTAGGAGACCATGATCTCCCCTTCCTTGATCTCACGATCCATGTTTTCCGTGTAAACGGCTACCAGATCGTTGTCCCGCAGATCATCGCAGAGCCTGGACGCTCTCGTGCGGCTGGCGGAAAGGAGCAGAACCCTGTAGTGATTTTTCTGATATCTCTTCAGATCGGCAACAAGAGAAGAAAAGCTGTTGTTATATGTGTTCATCGCCTTTGCGATGATCGAATGCTTTGTATCGGTCTTATACAATCCCTTGCGGACCTGCAGGGAGGAGAGTGCGAGCGCATGCCGGTTTTCGATCCTGGCAAAGATCTCTTCCTTGGAGTACAGAAGGTCGACCTGACCCGGCAGCACGTAGCCTTTGGTCAGTCTCATTTCCATACTGTCCCTGAATTCGTTCTCAACAAACTCGCCCTTTTCATAGAGCCTGGTCGGTTCGTCCAGCACCACCAGTGTCTGTGCGGGATCAAAATAATCCAAAAGCGAAGCATGCTCATCATAAAAATAGTCCAGATAACTTTCCAGATTGCATCCGCTTGCCCCGTAGTTTTCCAGCTGCTCACAGAATTCCTCCGTGGTCGAACGAAGCCGGAAAGCTTCTTCCGTCAGAAACCGTTCCCTGAGTTTGGCTTCTCTCTTCTGTGCTTCCTTTCTGACCTTTTCGATGCCCCTTTTGGTCTCAGCCTCTGTCAGGATCGCCTCCGCGGCAGGCAGAAGGATAAAACTGCTGATCTTTTCCAGAGACCGCTGGCTTAAGATATCAAAACTCCTAATGGAATCGATCTCATCACCCCACAGCTCAATACGGATCGGATTCTCCTCCGTCAACGGGAATACATCAACGATCCCGCCGCGGATCGAAAACTGGCCTTCATTCTCGACCTGGTAATTCCGTTCGTATCCGAGCGCCGTCAGTTTCGCGCTCAGTTCCTTCAGATCGATCGTGTCATTTTCACTGATCTCAATGATCGCGTCTTCCAGAACGGAAAACGGAACGATATGATTCATGAACGCGTCAAAACAGGTGACGATCGTTGCCTCCTGGGAAAGCATGAGCGGTTTCAGTGCTTTGATACGTTCCTTGGTCTGCAGATTTCCATGGACATCCGCCTGATAAAAGATCAGGTCCTTGGCTGGATACAGATAGGTGTTCGGATCATAGAAGCGATAGTCCTCATAGATCTCGCGTGCTCTTTTTTCATCATAAGTGGCGATGATCCTGTAAGCAAAACCATCGCCAAGTCCCCAGATCATATGCAGTTTTTGCGGATCTGCACAGCCTTCGATCTCTACGATGCCGGGTTTTTTTAACTCCCGGACACTTTCCTCGTAGTCCGCCAGTTCCGTCAAAGGCCTTTTCAGTGTTTCCATTTTGTATTATTGATCATCCTGCTCCTGTTCCCGGTCCTTCTCCTGCTTTCTGTTGTACAGGTTCATGGCCGCATCGGCGCCCTCTGTTAAAATAAGCCTTACCGCTTCCGATGCCCGGATGATGGCCTCATCCACAACTTCACGTTCCTCTTTTGTGAAATGCCCCAGAACATAATCAGCCAGATCATACTGCTTGGGCTTATCCCCGACCCCGACGCGGATCCGGAGAAAGTCCATCGTATTCAGTCCGCCAATGATTGATTTCATACCGTTATGTCCGCCCGCGGAACCCTGCTTGCGGATCCGGATCTGACCGGGCGACAGATCGATATCATCATAAATGATGATCAGTTCCCTGGCCGGATCGATCTTATAGTAATGAACGAGTTCCAGAACACTCAGTCCGCTCAGGTTCATAAACGTCTGCGGCTGCGCCAGCACGACCTTTTCTCCTTCGATCATTCCCTTACCGCAGACGGCCCTGTGTTTTTTGATATCCATGGGGATCCCGTGCTTGTCCGAGAGCATATCGATCACGTCAAATCCGACATTGTGTCTGGTATTCTTATATTCTGTTTTCGGGTTTCCGAGTCCGACGATAATATACATACCGTCATTGTATCGGTTTGAGTGGCGAATTGCAACCGCCATGCCCGCATTTTTGGCATCACCGCAGGAGGGAAAGAATGATTTCTTATCCCCGAATACGAAAATGCGGGAATGAGTTGACAAAGGAGCCCAAAGCCCGTAAAATAAAGGATTGTAAGGCGCAGGATTAGTACATCGGTAGTACATCGGCTTCCCAAGCCGATGAGGCGGGTTCGACTCCCGTATCCTGCTTTGGCATTTCGATCATGCAGTAAACAGAAAGACCACAATCGCAGTTTTGCGATGAGGTCTTTTTACATGTAAGGGAACTGCGGGAGCAGGAAGGAGGTTCTGTAATGAAAGCACTTTTTATCGGCGGTACCGGAACGATCAGCGCAGGCGTTGTAAAGCATCTGGCAAATGATCCTTCCTGGGAGATCTTCCTGCTCAACAGAGGAAACCGCAAAGACGCAGTTCCGTCAGGCGTTAAACAGATCACGGCGGATATCCGTGATGAAGAAGATGTTGCCCGGAAACTGTCCGGCATGCATTTTGATGTTGTAAGTGATTTCATCGGCTTTGACGTAAACGCCGTAGAGCGTGACTACAGGCTGTTCAAGGACATGACTTCGCAGTACATCTTTATCAGTTCCGCATCCGCTTATCACAAGCCTGCGGCACATTATCTCATTACGGAAGGCACCACGCTTTCCAATCCGTATTGGGAATACTCCAGAAACAAGATCGCCTGTGAGGCGTTTTTGATGGAAAAGCACCGCGATACCGGCTTTCCCGTTACGATCGTAAGACCCAGTCATACATACGATGAGAGGAACATTCCGCTTGGCGTTCACGGAGACAAAGGATTCTATCAGGTGATCAGAAGGATGCAGCAGGAAAAGCCCGTGATCATCCAGGGTGACGGGTCCTCCCTGTGGACACTGACTTTCAATACCGATTTTGCCACAGGGTTCTGCGCACTGATGGGTAACCCGCATGCCATCGGGGAAGCTTTTCAGATCACCGGAGACGAAACGCTTACCTGGAATCAGATCTACGCAACGATAGCGGACGCGCTGGGCGTTGAACTGCACGCATACCATGTGGCTTCTGATTTTCTCGCCGAAGCCGGAAAAGCGTACGGATATGATTTTACCGGCAGTCTTACCGGAGACAAGTCTGTCTCTGTCGTATTTGACAATGCCAAGTTAAAGCGGCTTGTTCCCGTTATGAAGACTACGGTACCTTTCCACAAAGGTGTCAGGATCGCACTCGACTACGTTCTGAGCCATCCCGATGAGTATGAGGAAGATCCGGAATTTGACAGGTTCTGCGACAATGTCATCAGCGCTCTGGACAAAGCGCAACAGGAAGTGATCGATCACAGATAAAAGGAGTATGTATGATACGGATTATTCTTGCCCTTCTGGCAGTTATCATTTTCTTTACCGTCAGCTTTTTTATCATCCTTCCGGCGGAATGGATCATCGGGAAATTCAGCCCCGGCGCAAAAGAGCGCAGTTCCCTTGCGATCGTACAATGGGCATTCCGGCTGGTGATGCGGATCGCCGGCTGCAAGCCGCGTGTGATCGGCTATGAGAATGTTCCGAAAGACGAAGCGGTTCTCTTCATCAGTAATCACAGAAGTTTTTTTGATATCATCATTACCTATACGCTGGTGCCCGGCCAGACCGGTTATATCTCCAAAAAGGAAAACCGCATCCCGATCCTCGCCCAGTATATGAAGAATATCCATTGCCTGTTTCTTGACCGCCATGACATAAAGCAGGGCATGCAGACCATTCTCAGCGCGATCGACCTGATCAAAAAGGGCGTTTCCATCTGCGTATTTCCGGAAGGCACGCGTTCGCGGACAGGCGAACTGCTCCCCTTCAAGGAAGGTACATTCAAGATCGCATCCAAATCCGGGTGTAAGATCGTACCGATCGCCATCACCGGTTCTTCCGCCATCTTTGAGGATCATTTCCCGAAATTGAAAAAAGGTGAAGTGATCGTCGAATACGGCAAACCCTTCACCATTCAGGAATTATCCGATGAAGACCGAAAGTTCCCGGGAAGATATACACATGATCTGATCAAGTCCATGCTGGATGGCCACGCAGATCTGTCCTGATCTTTTACTCATAGGATTTCCGGAGTGCGTCCAGCAGTTCCGTAAATCCCATTCCATGCGATGCTTTGATCAGTATTGTATCGTCGTTCTCCAAAATACCCATCGTCTGTTCCGGCGCTTTGCTCCAGTCGATCGGGGCAGCCTGCAGCTGTCTCTCCCTTTCGATCTCTTTGATCAGCTCATCCTTTGTCTCAAACCACAGTGTCTTCTGCGACCCGTCCTGTGCCGCTTCATACATATGTTTTGACAGAGCACCGCAGCAGACCAGCACATCCACCTTGTTCTTAGCATACTCGCCGACCGATGCATGCATTTCTTCGCTGTTTCCGCCCAGCTCAAACATATCGCCGAGGATCGCGACTTTCCGCCCCTGCGCACTCTGCAGAAGATCGATCGCCGCACGCATGGCTTTCGGATTGGCGTTATAGCAGTCGTCGACCAACAGATAATCCGGCGTGTGGATCAGATTGGATCTGCCGCTCAATCCTTCCACGGCGCTGATG
>JAGCXZ010000207.1 GCA_017961065.1 Lachnospiraceae bacterium | reverse complement strand
CATCATCCTCGAGGAGAAGACGAAAGTCGTACAGATCTAGTCCTTAACGGAGGAGATAATGGACCACATCGGCACGGTATACGAGAAGTACGGTATCAGGATCCTGACGGTGGAAGTCAAGAAACTGGACCTGCCGGATGACAACAAGCAGGCCGTTTACACGCGTATGATCTCGGAACGTGAGAATATCGCGGCACAGTATACGGCAGAGGGTGCATCGCAGGCTCAGATGATCAAGAATACGACGGACAAGGAAGTTTCGATCATGCTTTCTGAGGCAAAAGCCAACGCCGAAGAGATCCGCGCGGAAGGCGAGGCCGAGTACATGCGGCTGCTTTCAGAAGCTTATGCGGATCAGGACAAGAGTGATTTTTACACGTTCGTACGTGCACTCGATGCCGCAAAGGAGAGCATGCGCGCTTCCGGCAGCGGGGAGAAGACGCTGATCCTTCCCGCCGATTCGCCGATCGCGCAGGTGTTCACGCAGAGCGGATTCAACGCACCTGCCGCCGCAGCTGAATAAGACACTGTAATTTATCGAGCCATATGCGGCATGCGTGCTATACGTTGCTTCTCGGAGACGCTCGCGCTCAACGTCCTCGCCAGCGGTTCTAAATTCGAAAATACCTCATTAAGAACCGGGCTGCGGATTGCTCCTCGAAGTAACATATATCCCGCATGCCGAAAAGATAACAAATCCTAGGAGAATAATATGATCTGTGAGAAGATGGTTGGTCTGGTGAAGGGCTCGTCCGCGATCCGGGCGATGTTTGAAGAAGGCCGGAAAATGGCAAAAATCTACGGGGAAGAAAACGTGTATGATTTTTCCCTGGGAAATCCGAATGTGGCACCGCCCAATGCTGTGGCGGAATCGGTGGAGGATCTGATCCGCAACGAGGATCCGATGCATCTGCACGGCTATATGAGCAATACGGGCTTTGAGTCCACAAGGAAGGCGGTTGCCGACTCCTTAAATAAGAGATTCCATACGCATTACGGACCGGAGAATGTGATCATGACCGTCGGTGCGGCGTCCGGACTCAACGTGGTGTTCAGATCCCTGCTTAATCCCGGGGATGAAGTGATCACGTTCGCGCCGTTTTTTGCGGAATACCGCAACTATGTGGCCAATTACGACGGCGTGCTCGTGGAGATCTCGCCGGATACGGAGACCTTCCAGCCCAAGCTTGATGAGTTTGCGGCAAAGATTACGGCCAGGACCAGATGCGTGCTCGTGAATTCGCCGAATAACCCGACAGGCGTGGTCTACTCCGCGCAGACCTACCGCAAAATGGCAGAGATCCTTAACGAAAAGCAGAAGGAATTCGGTACGCAGATCTATCTGGTGACGGACGAACCGTACAGGGAACTGGTATACGGGGATGTCGAAGTGCCGTTCGTGCCCGATTTCTACCAAAACACGATCGTCGGCTACTCGTTCAGCAAGTCCCTTTCCCTGCCGGGAGAGCGGATCGGCTATCTGGTCATCCCCTCGGAAGTGGATGATTACGAGGAGGTTTATGCCGCCATGGGCGTTGCGAACCGGATCCTCGGCTATGTCAATGCGCCGTCCATGTTCCAGCTGGTGGTGGAACGCTGCCTTGAGGAGACAACGGATCTGTCCTATTATGAGCAAAACCGCAATACCCTCTATGACGGACTGACCAAACTCGGGTTTACCTGCATTAAGCCCGACGGCGCGTTCTATCTCTTTATGAAGTCGCCGATCGCCGATGAAAAGGCATTCTGCGAGACGGCCAAGAAGCATCATATCCTGATCGTGCCCGGTTCCGGCTTCGGCTGCCCGGGATATGTGCGGATCGCCTACTGCGTATCCTATGAGACAATCATCAACTCGCTGCCGGCCTTTGAGAAACTGGCCGCAGAGACACTGTAAAGAACGTAAATCAGGTGGAGAAAATAAATAGCATGAGTTATTTTGACAACGTAAGACAGGTAACTCCCTATGTGCCCGGCGAGCAGCCGGTGGTCACGGGGGACCTGATCAAACTCAATACCAACGAGAATCCTTATCCGCCCTCGCCCAAAGTAAAAGACGCCGTAGAGGCGCTTCCGATCGATGAGATGCGGCTTTATCCCAATACCACGGCGGCACCGCTTGCGGAAGCTTTGGCAGCCTATCACGGCCTTCGTCCCGAGCAGGTTTTTGTGGGCGTCGGGAGCGATGATGTTCTGGCAACCTGCTTTTTGACTTTCTTTGCGGGCAAGGATCCCGTGCTGTTCCCCGACATCACCTATTACTTCTACGATGTCTGGGCCGAGCTCTACAGGATCCCGTATGAGCGGATCCCGCTGGATGAGAACTTCCGGATCGTGCCGGATGACTATCGGAAAAAGAACGGCGGTATCGTGATCGCGAATCCCAACGCGCCCACATCGATCGGCGAACCGATGGATTTCATCGAAGGGATCGTAAAGGATCACCCGGATTCGGTTGTGATCGTGGACGAGGCTTATATTGATTATGGCGGAGAAACGTCCCTGCCGCTCCTGCAGAAGTACAAAAACCTTGTGATCGTCAGAACGTTCAGCAAATCGCGCTCCTTTGCGGGTATGCGCGTGGGCTATGCGATGGCGGACAGCAAGCTGATCGAGGCGCTCAATAGCGTGAAATTCTCGATCAACTCCTATACCATGAACTGCACGGCGATCGCGTACGGCGTGGCATCCGTTCAGGACGAGCCGTACTTTAGGGAAATGATCGCAAAGATCGTAAAGACCAGGGACAAGACGGCGGAACGGCTTGCATCCCTCGGCTTTACCTGCCTGCCTTCACAGGCCAATTTCCTGTTTGCAACGCATGAGACGGTGCCCGCGCAGGAGATCTTTACGTATCTGAAAACAAAGAATATCTATGTGCGCTTTTTCAACAAGCCGCGGATCGACAACTACCTGCGGATCACGATCGGCACGGACGAGCAGATGGACAGGCTGATCGAGACCCTTTCCGGAATGTTGGAAAATCGTTAAATAACACTGTTATTTATAAAATCAAAAGGAGTACATTTTATGGGTTCCATTACCGCAAGTATCATACAGGCATTTGCCAGCAACACCATCACGCAGTATGTGGGCTGCTTTATCGTATCGATGATCCCGCTTATCGAGCTGCGAGGCGCGCTCCCCGTGGCCTATGTGTTTGAGGGGCTCAACCCCGACGGATTCAACCTGCTCGTGGGATATATCATCATCGCGATCGGCAACATGCTGCCGGTGCCGTTCATCTTCTTCTTTGCCAGAAAGGTGTTGGAATGGGGTTCCGACAAGCGCGTGATCGGGCCGTTCTTCCGTTTCTGCCTCGAAAAAGGCCATAAGGGCGGCGTTAAGCTGCAGTCCAAGGCCGGCAGGGGACTGTTCTGGGCATTGATGCTTTTTGTCGGCATTCCGCTTCCCGGAACGGGCGCATGGACAGGTACGCTTGCAGCCAGCCTGCTGGATATGGACTTTAAGGAGAGTGTTGTCGCTGTGGTCTGCGGTGTTGCGTTGGCCGGCGTGATCGTCGGTGTGTTCTGCACGCTCGGATTCGGCGCCTGGTTTAAGATAGCGGGGTAACATGAACGCTTATACGGGTTTTGCACAGGTTTATGATGAACTGATGGATAATGTTCCTTACACGGCGTGGTTTGACTTTGTAAGGGACATTTTATGCACCTATGACATACAAGACGGGCTGGTCCTGGATCTTTGCTGCGGAACGGGCACCTTTACGGAACTGCTCGCCGCTGCAGGCTACGACATGATCGGGGTGGACGGCGCGGATGACATGCTCTCGGTCGCGCTGGAAAAAAGGGCGCAGAGCGGGCATGATATCCTCTATCTGCAGCAGGATATGCGTGAATTCGAACTCTACGGCACCGTACGGGCCATCGTCAGCATCTGCGACAGCATGAACTACCTGACAGACCCGGCTGATTTTGCAAAGGTCCTGGGACTTGTGGCCAATTATCTGGATTACGGCGGCATTTTCCTGTTTGATCTCAATACGGAATACAAATACGAGGAACTGCTTGCGGATCATACCTTTGCGGAAAATCGCGAGAACTGCAGTTTTATCTGGGAGAATGCTTTTGACGAAGAGAGCCGGATCAATTCCTACGCGCTGACGCTCTATGTGAAAACGGATGAGACGCCGGATGAGGAAGCATGTTACAGCCGGTTTGAAGAATACCATGAGCAGCGCGCCTATTCGGTGGCGGAAGTAGAAAAAATGCTTTCAGACGCGCATCTTGAGCTGGTTGCGGTTTACGACGGATTCACGAAGGATGCGCCGCACCCGGAAAGCGAACGCCTGATTTTTGTGACAAGACGTCCGAAAGCCTGAGTACGGGACTGATCGAGACAGACAGAAAGCCTTGAGAGGATAATCAATGAAGGACTATATCGTTCGCGCAACCGCAGGAGGCGGCCAGATCAGAGCCTTTGCGGCCTATACAAAAGAAGTGGTGGAAACCGCGCGTAAAGCGCATAATACAAGCCCCGTGATCACGGCGGCGCTCGGCAGGCTCTTGAGTGCTGCGGCCATGATGGGTGTGACGCTGAAAGGGGAGGATGATCTGCTGACCTTAAAGATCAACGGATCGGGCCCCGCAAAAGGACTGGTGGTCACAGCAGATCCGAAAGGCAATGTAAAGGGCTATGCGCTCGTGCCGGATGTGATCCTCCCGCCGAATGCGGCCGGAAAGCTGGATGTCTCGGGCGCGCTCGGGATCGGGATCCTAAGCGTGATCAAGGACATGGGCTTAAAGGACCCTTATGTGGGCCAGGTGGAGCTGAAGACCGGCGAGATCGCAGAAGATCTGACGTATTATTTTGCAGCCAGTGAGCAGGTGCCGTCCGCGGTCGGACTCGGCGTTTTGATGAACAAGGACAATACGGTCAGACAGGCCGGTGGTTTCATCGTGCAGCTCATGCCGTACGCGCAGGAGGAACTGATCGCGGCGCTTGAAAAGAAGCTCTCCGGCATGCCGAGTGTGACGACGCTGCTGGATGAGGGCAAAACGCCGGAAGATCTGATCGAATACCTGCTGGGGGATCTGGAACCGGAGATCCTTCAGACGTATCCGACGGCATTCTCCTGCAACTGTGAAAAGAAGCGTGTCGAAAAGGCGCTGATCGCAGTCGGAAAGCAGGAACTGGATGAGATGATCGATGAGGGAAAGCCCATCGAAGTGAAGTGTCAGTTCTGCGGAAAGGCCTATTCGTTTACCAAAGAAGAGCTGCAGGATATCCGGAAAAAGTGCAAACCGGGTAAATAACAAGAAATTAAAACATGATTATACGCGATTACCGGCAACCGGACAGGTTATCCGCGGGATCCGGATCATGGATCAGGAGGGACAAAGATGAAGGACGGATTTATTAAAATAGCAGCTGTTACGCCAAACGTCAAAGTGGCGGATGTTGCCTATAATACGGCTGAGATCATCAAACTGTACCGTGAGGCGGCCCAGGCAGGCGCAAAGCTTGTCGTGTTCCCGAAACTCTGCGT
>JAGCXZ010000206.1 GCA_017961065.1 Lachnospiraceae bacterium | reverse complement strand
TGTGGAGTTTGTTGACCAGATATGCAAACTCTTCGGGGGATCCGTATCTGGTGGTGGGCGCAAAGTAGCCCGTTACCTGATATCCCCAGGATGCATCCAGCGGATGCTCTGCGATCCCGATCAGCTCGATGTGCGTGTAATGCATATCCAGCAGATATTCGGTGATCCTGTCCGCGAACTGCTTAGATGTGTAGAACCCTTCATCCGCTCTGCCCGGGTGGCGCATCCAGGACCCGATATGGCATTCATAGATCGCCATGGGCTCTTTCTGCACGGACTTTTCGGCTCTTTTCTTCATCCAGACGCCGTCGCTCCAGCGGATCTTTTTCAGATCCGTTACGATGGATGCCGTTCCGGGCCTCAGCTCCGCTTTGTTTGCAAAAGGATCGGCTTTATAATGACGCTCCCCGTTCGGAGAAACGATAACATACTTATACAGTTCATCCACGCCCAGTTCGGGAATGAAGGTTTCGTAGATCCCGAGCGGTTCCAGCCGGTTCATCGGATTTTCGTCTTCCGACCAGTCGTTAAAATCACCCACGACACTGACTGCTTTGGCGTTCGGTGCCCATACGGCAAAGTATACGCCGCTTTTTCCGTCTCTTTTGGCAAGATGTGCGCCGAGTTTTTTGTAGATCTCGTAATGTGTTCCGTCCCCGAAAAGGTACTGATCGTATTCCGTAACAAACGGTGTTTTCGTGATCTTAGGCATACAGCACCCCCTATGTATCCCAAATGATTAAAGTATAAAGTCCTTCTCTCTCAAAACGATGTAGTCATCGTCATCATAACGCTTGGCCAAAAGCACATCCATAAAATGCGCCATATTCTTGCGGTCGACATGCCGAATGGCCGCATCCACGATCTCGCGGACTTCCTCGATGGAAACCTGGTGATCTAAGGACTGCATCTCGCCGATCCTCGTATACAGCGCCAGAACGCCCATGTCATCGATGCTGTATTCCTTCTCCTTGGCATATCCTCTTCCGTATGCCACCAGATCATCGTTGGTATACGGTGCGATATCGATCCTTGCATCAAAGACTTCCGGCATATATCTGGAACCATGAATGATCGGCAGCATGGATTCGCCCGATCCTTCCAGAACGACCAGAACGGGTTCCGTTTCCTGACGGAGCGCATCGGTAATGATATTGACGGATTCAAGCGTCAGCCCGCCGGCATTTTCCACGATCAATGCTCCGTTATGCAGCTTTTTGATCGTGATCGGAATGTTCTTTTTATTTAAGGCTTCACCGGAGATCTTGGCGACCTTTCCGGAAAAACTGGAATCCCTGCTCTGAATGGCTTTTACGATATCCAGCGCCAGGCTTCTTCGTCCTGAATTGTCGGCACCCGTAACGATCACGTTTCCGTGGTAAGCTTCCATGCTCAGGGTGTCCATCGCATCCACGATCTGCGCCTTCAGCGGTTCAATGCCTTCAAAACGGATGAAGATGCGTTTCTCATCCTCGTTAAAATCACGTCTGCTCCGTACCGCCTCTTCCAGCGTCATGTAGCTCGGATGATTTCTTCTTCTGGGCTCATCGTCTTCCGTTTCGATCCCGGCCTCGTATTTGGCCTGCGCGAGGCGTTCGATGTCACCGACCGGCATATTGCTGGTCTTGAGCATATCGTCCAGATCATCCGGCTGCTCGATATCTTCGATCTCTTCGACTTCGCCGAAATCCATCCCCTGGAATGCAGCCATGGGGTCCGGGGCAGGCTCCGGCATTTCTGCCTGCGGTATATACCCGGCTTCCGGCCCGGGGATCGTTTCTTCCTGCGGGATCGGTTCTGCTGCAGGTTCCGGTGAAGGGATCACTTCCTCCTGCATAACCGGTTCCGCAATCATCTCTGAAACAGGAACCGCCTCTGCCATAACTTCCTCGGGTTCCGGTGAAGGGATCACTTCCTCCTGCACGACCGGTTCTGCAACCGGTTCTTCTGCGGGTATCTCTTCTTCCTGCATAACCTGCTCTGCAACCGGTTCTTCTGCAGGTACAGGTTCCGGTGCGGCCGTCACTTCTTCTGCAACCGGCTCTGCTGTTTCCTCCGAAACAGGAGCAGTCTCTGCCGCAACTTCCTCCGGCGCGGTTATTACTTCTTCCTCCGTGATCGGTTCAGGTACGGGCGCGGCAACTGCTTCGTTTTTGGCCGCTTCTTCCATCGCCCTGGTATCCTCTTCGCGGATCCGCGACAGATTGCCGCCGTATTCCTCTTCGAGTGTAAGGATCCTGCCGGAAGGCAATGTTCCCGTTGTTGATCCGGGGATCACGCCCGCCAGCTGGGACATGATATCATTCGTCTGGTTCAGTGCCTTTCTCTGCTCTTCTCTGCGGCGCTGCTTCTCCAGTTTTCTTTCTTCTTCCTGCCGTCTGTCGGCTTCTTTCTTGCGGTCTTCAAATCCGTTGAGAATGTCATCCAGATTAAGCTGACCCGTGATCTGGCGTTCCACCATTTCCGTATCGGGAAGGCTTAAGGAGATCTGACCGTCATATTCCTGCTGCAGGATCGACTCGTATTTCTTTTCCGTGGAGATGACAGACAGTTCCTTTTGCGGTGCCGGTGCCGGTACCGGTGTCTGCTGCACGTTCACAGGCGTCGGGGCACTCATCTGTTCCTGCGGGATCTGCTGTGCTTCCGTTGTGATCACCGGTTCATACGTTCCCTGCTCGTACATCTGACGGGAAATATTATTTTGCTGTGAGAAGGAGTTTTCGTAATCACCGCCGTAAGGATTGGCATAAGCGTTCGGATCCTGAGCGGGTTCATAAAGATCGGCCGTCTGGCCGTAAAAAGGTGTCTGCACGC
>JAGCXZ010000205.1 GCA_017961065.1 Lachnospiraceae bacterium | reverse complement strand
ATTTTGCTTGCGTTTGCGGGAATGTTTGTGGAAACTACGGTGGTGGCACTTTTAATGACGCCGATCCTTTTGCCCGTTGTGCAGAGCGTCGGTGTTGATCCGGTTCATTTTGGCGTGTTGATGATGACGGTCGTAACCGGCGGGATCATGACGCCGCCTGTGGGGATCGCGCTCTATACCACATCGGGGATCATGGATTGCAAACCGCCGGAAACCGCGAAAGAAGCCATCCCGTTTTACATAGCCATTCTGGCTGTTATTCTGGTGGTGGCATTCATTCCGCAGGTAACGATGTTCCTTCCGAACCTGTTGTACAGGTGATGCCTGTACGGCGGGACGAAAACGCCGGGCAGCAATGCCCGGCGACACATCGTTTGCGCAGGCTGATTCAGCGGGAGTGTGTGAAAAATGAAACATTGCAGTATTCAAAAGGGATGTGCGATACTTGCCGGGGTGACGATCCTTGTATTGTCAGCCTGTTCTTCCGTTCTGCCCGAACGGGAAGCATCAGACATACCGGAGATCATTCTGCGTTATGCCGAAGTCAATCCGTCCGATCATATCATCACGCTTACCGGAAGATTTTTTGCCGACAAGGTAAAAGAACTCAGTGACGGCCGGATCGAGATCGAGGTATATGATGCCGGCAAACTCGGAAACGATGCCCAGTATTATGACCAGCTGCAAATGGGAGCCCTTGATATGTACCGGGGAAATGCCATTGCGCTTGAGAGCATAGCGGATATGGAGGTCGGTATCATGGCCATGCCCTACCTGTTCAGGGACAGCGAGCATTTCTGGAAAGTCTGTGACGGGGAGCTGGGAAAGGAGATTTTGGCCAACATGCAGGAGTCGGGTTCCAACATGGTGGGTCTGTGTTTCCTTGACGAGGGCGCGAGAAATATCATGACGGTCAACAAACCGGTCAGGAACATATCCGATCTGAAAGGCTTAAAGATCCGCAGTATGGAAGATGATCTTTTGTGCGATGTGATCAGGGCGACGGGAGCGGAACCGGTGGTCATGGACTATGCCGATCTGTATTCGGCGCTTCAGTCCGGAGAAGTTGACGGCGCCGAGAATCCGGTCTGCAGTTACTATTCCAATCAGTTCTACAAGGTGGCGCCCTATTACACGATGGATGCGCATACACATTCGCCCAGCGTGATCATCATCAGCGAGCTTACCTGGAATCATCTGTCGGAAGAGGACAGACAGATCCTTATGACGGCCGCCGACCTGGCGAAGGAATACAACAAGACGGTCATTGAAAACGCAGAGAAAGAAGCGTATGCGAAACTTGCCGAGGAAAATGTGGTCATAATCGAAATGGGTGATATGACCGAATGGCAGGAAGCCATGGAATTTATCTACCAGTCCCATGCGGGAGATCATTATGAACTGATAGAGAAGATCAAAGAGATGGCAGACTGAGCGCCATTTTGGAAAATAACGCCGGATCATGAATCGTGATCCAGCGTCTCAATGAATTCCTGTGTTTTGGAAAGCGGATACGAGTAGTTGTAATAGACGAATCCGCTCTCATAAGCGGCAGTCACCATGGTCTGGATCGCAGGATTTGTGATCCTGTTCTCATGGAGCTTTGACCAGTTCTTGCAGATCGTATCATCCTTGACTGCCTCATGGGAGAGCATGTCAAGCGACGGAAGATCTGCCGGGAGTTTTTTCCCCGCGATCTCCTTCATATCATCGATGAAATACGCATAGTCTTCAGCAATGGCATCATTGTTAAAATACCTGCCGTAAGCCGCTTCGATCGCGGCTTTTTCTTCTTTCGTGTGCCCGTAAAGCATCAGGTTCGTGTAAGCCGTTGCTTCCAGGTTCGTGATGTTGAGGATGTCTTTGACCTTCTGGTTGGTCGCATCCTGTCTGCCGCTTCTGACCAGATACCGGTTCATCTCACCAAACGAATGATAGTATTTGACCATTTCATAGACAGCATCCCCCACAAACAGATCCGCACCGACAAGCGCTTCGACATCATCCGGATAAGCGTCTATGTAGTTTGTCGCATAAATCCCTGCCGTCGTATGTGCCCACAGGATTACGGGCCCGTTTACGCCAAGGGAAGTCAATGCTTCATGGATCTCTTTGGCGCGCTCTTTGCCGGTTTCGGGCCGGGGAGCTTCATCGCTGAACAGACGCCCGAAATAATCCAGAATAATAACCCGGTTTCCGTTTTCGGCAAGGCCGTCCGCAATGGGACGAAGCGTGATCACGCACATTGCATCGCTTACATCGCCAAGCATCACAACCGTATGGGGGCCTTCCCCGACATCATAGGCGGCCATTCTATGCCCGCCCGCATCGGCATAAGTGATATGCTCCTTTGCGTACCCGGCAAGGATCTTATCCTTATCTTCATTCCTTGATCCATAGGTAGCGGCTGCGTAGATGATATAGATCACAAGCAGCACCAGGACAACGGGCAGGCCTTTACGCAGTCTGCGCTTGATCTCATCATATGCGGTCGTTAAGAACTTTTCACCGGCATCACAGAGTCTGCTGCGCACAAACATCAGTCCGAACGCAAGCGGCAGGGAAAGCGCCAGTACGGTCAGCGCATACAGGAACACGCTTCGTATGTAGAAGAGCGGCTTGATCTCATCATCGATGAACGCGTAACCGAAGAGCTGCACGAACAGGCCGTGCAGAAGATAGATCTCAAGCGTCGCCTTACCGAGGAGCTTTAATGCTGGGTTGCCGATGATGACCTTCATCCGGATCATCATGACAGATACGACAAAAAACAGCGCGGAAAGCAACTGGCAAAAGAAGATCAGCCACCGGTCAACCGAATAGGAGTAGTTTCGCGCAAGCATCGCATACAGCGGCAGGAGATCGTTCCCGATCAGAAAAGTGATGACGGTGATCACAACAGAAGCACTGAGAATGCGCACATAGTATTTTTTGCAAAGGTCCGTGATGCGTTCTTCGTATTTTGCAAAGAGGATCCCTGCCAAAAACAGATGCATCGTGTTATACCACCAAGTTCCGTATACGAAATGATCGCAGAACAGGATGAGAGCAATGATGCCGATCGTGACGGTCAGGATGCCCGTGCGTTCCTTCCTGCCTTTTGAGAATCCCAGATAAAACAGAAAATACAGGGCAAGGATGATGATCACGTACCAGCCGTATGTGTTGAGCATGGACGGCCCGCCGATGGAAAAGATTGAACTGAAATAGTAATCCACGTCTTTCAAGCGCCTTGCGATATAGAAGATAAACGACGATACGAAGGCAGAGAACAGGATCGGAAAAGCCCTCCTGATAAAGTAGTGGTCAAAATAACCCGCCTTGTTTTTATAACTCTTGAACAGTCCGTAACCGGAACAGAAGAAGAACATAGCAACAAACAGGTAGCCCGGATAGATGAAGCCGTCCAGGCCGTGCACGATCGCTTCCGTTTTGATCCATGAAACGCAGGTTCTCTGGGACAGGTGATGGAAGATGATCCCGATGGCGCAAAAGCCCGATAAAGCCTTCGTCTGATCCAACGACATAAAGGCCTCGTTCCATTCGCCTTTTTTACATCTTGCGGCCCGGTAGAACAGTAAAACCGCAAGTGCCGGATAGAACAGTAATGATAAGTAATCCATAGTGCCTCCCAAACAGGACTGCCAGCATGTTCCGGTTTGATTTTTGCATATCCCGCGTTCGATATATATCATAATTATCAGAAATATGTTACAATCATCGGGATACCGAAAGGAAGCGGACGGATATGACAAAGAATGAAACGCTGCGCATAGACCCGGACGAGATCAGGAGTCTGCTGTTTGAAAATGCCGAAAAGGGTTATATACATCCGACGCACCGCGAAGATATGCTCCGCTACGATTATCTGAAGCAGGGCGATATGAGAGCGGTCGAGGAAGCGTACCGTACGATGGATGAGAAGATGCAGGGGAAGCTCTCCCCCGATCCGGTCCGGAATATGAAATATCTGTTTGTGGTCACGACGGCCCTGGCTTCCAGGTTTGTGGTGGAAGCGGGCGTTCCGCTGGAAACGGCGTATGCGATCAGCGATCTTTACATTCAGCGGGCCGACAGTCTGGGAACCGTACAGGAGATCAGAAACCTCGTAAAGGAGCTCTACGCAACCTACGTCGGAGAGGTCAACAAAGCCAGGCAGGAAAATCAATATTCCAAGCCCGTCATGCGATGCCTCAACTATATGGAGTCGCATTTTAACGAAAAGATCACGGTCAGTGAACTGGCCGGACATGTCGGGCTCAATCCCCGGTATCTTTCAACAATCTTCAAAAAAGAAAAGGGCATGACGATCACCGAATATCTGACATCCATGCGCATCGAGGTTGCGTGCAGCCTGCTTGCAAGGACGGAATACACCTACGCGCAGATCGCTTACTCGCTTGCGTTCTGCTCGCAGAGCCATTTTTGCGGGGTCTTCAGACAAAAGACCGGCTATACACCGCATCAGTACAGGATCAGATTTTATGATATCAATATAT
>JAGCXZ010000204.1 GCA_017961065.1 Lachnospiraceae bacterium | reverse complement strand
GATACAGATCAATTATCAGGACAAACGTCCGATCTATGAACAGATCGTGGAACGTTTCAGACAGCTGATCGTCAAGGACATCCTTGCACCGGATGAGAAGATCCCTTCCGTCAGGAATCTGGCGATCGATCTGTCCATCAATCCGAATACCATACAGAAGGCCTATCAGGAACTGGAGCGGCAGGGTTTTATCTATACCGTGAAGGGCCGCGGGAATTTTGTATGTGCCAAGGACCGTTGGATGGCGGAGGAATCCGGTGAGACGATGCAGCGGTTCAGACACTGCGTCCGCGAATTGAGCGCTCTGGGCAAAAAGCCGGAGGAGCTTATAGCAGTTGTGAGGGAAGAGACCGCGGACGGGTTATCGGAAGGAGAGGTGAAATTACATGATTGAGATCAAGGATGTCAGTAAGCGCTTTGACAGGATCGAGGCAATAGACGGTGTCAGCGCGCAGATGGAGGAAGGCAACGTGTTCGGCCTGATCGGGACGAACGGTGCCGGGAAAAGCACACTCCTGCGCATGATCTCCGGCGTGATCAAACCCGATCGCGGGCAGATCCTGATCGACGGCGAAGATGTATACGAGAATGAAAAAGTGAAACAGAACCTGTTCTATATTTCGGATGAACAGTTTTACCCGGCAGCTACGCCGGAAGCGATGCGCAAATTCTATGCAGGGATCTATGAAGGGTTCGACAATGACAGATTTGCGGATCTGATGCAGAAATTCAACTTAAGCCCGGACAGGCGGATCGTGACTTTCTCAAAGGGTATGAAAAAGCAGCTGTCCGTGATCCTGGGCGTGTGCGCCAATACGAAGTACCTGCTCTGCGATGAGACCTTCGACGGCCTGGATCCTGTGATGCGCCAGGCGGTAAAGAGGCTGTTTGCGGCAGACATGGCGGACAGAAACATGACACCCGTTATCGCATCACACAACCTGCGCGAACTGGAAGATATCTGTGACCATGTCGGTCTCCTGCATCAGGGCGGGATCCTGTTCTCGAGAGATATGGACGACATGAAGCTCAACATTCACAAGATCCAGTGCGTATTTGAGCATGAAACGGATATCGAAGCGTTTCTTGCGGATCAGGCGGTTTTGACACAGGAGCAGAGGGGCTCACTGTATACATTCACGGTACGCGGTTCTCTGGAGGAACTTGAGCAGAGAACGGCCGGCATACCGATGGTCTTTTCGGAGATTCTTCCGCTGTCTCTGGAAGAGATCTTTATCAGTGAAACGGAGGTGGTCGGATATGACATCAAAAACATTATGGAATAAACTGCTTGGATTCCAGCTGAAACAGAGGATCTGGTTATACGTGATCTCGCTGCTGGTCCTGCTGTTTGCGATGCCAGTCAGCCTCTTAATGACGATCGATTCGTTTGAACTGAACGGATTCATGATCCGTTCGGAACTGATCGAGAATCTGATCGATTACGTGGATTACGGATACGGCATGCACGGAGCGCTGACGCTTATGCTCGGTTTTGTGGCTGCATTCTTCTGCTTCGGGTTTGTTTACAGCAAATCCATGCTGGATCTCTACCACAGCCTGCCGGTACGCCGTGAGAAACTTTATGCCATGAAATATATCGCCGGACTCGTTCCGGGGATCCTGGTCCAGATCTTAACGGGTCTCCTTTCTTTTGCGATCCTGATCGCAAAAGGCTATCTGACACCGGATATGACAAGAGCCATGCTGTTCGTGTTCGTACAGAATATCCTGGCTTACCTGATGGCGTTCAATGTGGTGATCATTGCCATCATGCTGACCGGAAGACTGATCGTCGGTATCCTCGGCGGTATGACGCTGCTGGCGTTTGTCCCGTTTACGACCGTACTGGTGCAGGGATACTGCAGCGCATGCTACCAGACCTACTGGGATCTGACCTATACGAGCCGGATCTGGTATATGCTGCTCAACCCGCTCAGCGCTGTAATGATGGATAAAGGGGATGACCGCGTTGTCCTGCGATGCGTTCTGATCGCGATCGAAGCGGTGGTGTTCTGCCTGATCGGACTTTACCTCTATATAAAGAGACCGTCCGAAGCTGCGAACAAGTCGCTCTGCCACAATGTTTCCAAACACATCATCCGCGTTCCGCTGGTGATCCTGGCGGCGCTTGCAGGCGGTGTTTACGTGTCCTTCATGTTCAACAGCCTTCCGGCTGTCTGGTACTGGACCGCGTTCCTGGTTGCCGGTATCGTGGCACACATTGCGCTCGAGCTGATCTTTGAGCAGGAAGCAAAGGGAATCTACAGACATCCCGTACAGCTGGTTGCCAGCCTTCTGATCGCCTGCGCGATCTCCCTGACTTTCCAGTACGACTTAACCGGATATGACCGTTATCTGCCCGATGAGGCGGATCTGCAGGAAGTATCGGTACGCTTATCGAGCATCGAGAGTGAGATCAGCCATTTCAAACAGGGCGAAAAGGGTTGGGAGTATACGGACTACACCAGCATCCTGGAGGACGTTGCATCTTCGGAACCTGCTGCGATCCTGAATATGGCAAAGCAGGGTATTGCTTCCCTGGATCCGGAGCGTTCCGCGATCGCCAGAAGGCAGAATTCCATGCGCGGTGACAGCGAAGCGCTGGATAAAGAGCAGATGATTTATCTGATCCGTTATAAACTGCGTTCCGGCAGAGAGGTATACAGATCCTACTATGCGGATATCGACGGCATGAAAGAAGATGTTGCGAAAGTATACGAGGATCCGGCCTATAAGGATTACCTCTACCAGGTTGATGAGTTCATCGATACGGAAGCGATCAAGACCCTGAGCGCAAGAACCTGGGACGATAACCTTGCTTTTGATAACACCCAGATCAACGTGAGGGCCTTCCTGGAAGCTTACAAAGAAGACCTTGCGAAGAGGACGCTTAAGGATCTGGAGGCAATTCCGGTACTCAGGCTTTCCTCTTACGACCAGACGACCTATTTTGACTTCTTAAGCGGTTACTACCTCTACGAGTCGGACAAAAACACCATGGAATACCTGGCAGAGGCCGGGATCGACACGAATTCCTTTGCCTGCCGTTTGGATGCGGATCAGATCTCGCAGATCACGGTTCATGATTACAGTGTCCGGGCGGATGAGGAAGAGTATGAGCCCGAATTTGTCATGGAAGACTACGCCGTGATCGGTGGTTATGACGGACAGGATACCGTTTATACGCAGGAAATGGATGCGGATCAGATCGCGCATCTGGCTGAGATCATGGTTCCAGAGACCTTCTCCTACAATAACGGAGTACTGCATCCGACATGCATGTCAATCTCCATGGAAGTGATCTATACGCAGAACATGAACAGCGGCTGCACGGCATTTTTCGCCCTGCCTTACGGTGAAACCTACTAGGATATAATCCTTGTGAAAGCGTTCATATGTATGTTACTATGGAAACGGTGATTTTGATCACCGTTTCTTTTATTATGTGGAAATGCCGCAGATAACACATGAAGCGGGAATGCCGAAACGAACAATTAAACCGGGGCATACCGCGCCAAACACTTCTCCTGTGAAATCCAATGCAGGGGAGGAAACGGAGAATATGCATGAAACTGACTGAGATCTATCAAAATAAAGGCAGGCAGGTTGTCTCTTTTGAAATCTTCCCGCCCAAAAAGGACGAGGAACTGCTTCATATCGACGATACGCTCTCGATCCTTGCGGAATGCAGGCCGGACTTTATCAGTGTGACGTTCGGGGCCGGCGGCAGCGCAAACAACAACAAGACGATCGAGATCGCGCGCAAGATCAAGGAAAAATACCACATCGAGCCCGTGGTGCACTTAACGGGCATGTGCTATGACAAGCAGGAGATCGACGGGTTTGCCAGGGCGATCGCCGATGCCGGGATCGAGAACATCATGGCTCTGCGCGGCGACGCGAACCCGAACGCGGCGCCAAAGGGCGTTTTCACGCATGCCAGCGACCTGATCGCCTACCTGAAGGAACACTATGATTTCTGTATCAGCGGCGCATGCTATCCGGAGATCCATCCGGATTCCAAAGACCGAGTCAGCGAGATGCAGAACCTGAAGAAAAAGGTGGATGCGGGCGCGCAGGTGCTGCTTTCACAGCTGTTTTTTGACAATGAAGTATTCTACCGCTTCCGCGAGGACTGCAGGATCGCCGGGATCGATGTTCCGGTAACGCCCGGGATCATGCCCGTGACCAAGGGCGCGCAGATCAAGCGCATGGTGGAGCTGTGCGGCGCGACCCTGCCGGAGCGCTATGAACGCATCATCCACCGTTTTGAGGACAACCCGGATGCATTGTTTGATGCCGGCATGGCCTACTGCGTCAGCCAGATCATCGATCTGCTCGCAAACGGCACGGACGGCGTCCATATCTATACCATGAACAATACGCGTATCGCCGGAACGATCTGCGAGAGCGTGAAGAATATCATCCGATAGGACATAAGGACCG
>JAGCXZ010000203.1 GCA_017961065.1 Lachnospiraceae bacterium | reverse complement strand
CAAGAGAATCACAGTATTCGCTCGGTCTGCGGCACTGCCAGTCAATGGCGTTGCAGATGGGGTCTCCGGTTATTTTGTCCCAGACGACAACCGTTTCGCGCTGGTTGGTGATCCCGATGGCGGCGATCTGATCGTGTGTCGCTCCGATCTTGCTCATGGCCTCCACGCAAACCCCCAGCTGCGTGGACCAGATCTCGGAAGCGTTGTGCTCGACCCATCCGGGCTTCGGGAAGATCTGCGTAAATTCTTTCTGCGCGACGGAACAGATCTCGCCCTTCTCGTTGAACAGGATGGCACGGTTACTTGTCGTACCGGCATCCAATGCCATAATGTATTTTTGCATAACCCTTCTCCTATACCCAAAATGATTTTGGACTGTAAAACTATTTTACTCCATCCGGAGATTATATGCTATAATCAAAATAATCATTTATGGGCCAAATACGCGCAAAATCAGCCAGTTGGAGACTTTCATGTTTAAGCTCGGAGAAATGAACCGGCTCACTGCCGTCAGGAAAACCGAACACGGAATGTACTTCTCCGAAACAAAGACGGAGGAAGAAACCGTACTGCTTCCCAGGTCTGAAGTTCCGGCGGATCTGAAGACCGGAGATGTCCTTACGTTGTTTTTGTATCGTGACTCTTCGGACAGGATCGTGGCCACGGTGAAGGAACCGAAGATCAGGCTGCATGAGGTGAAACTGCTGCAGGTAAAGGATACGGGGAAGATCGGGGCTTTTGTCGACTGGGGACTGGCCAAGGATCTGCTCCTGCCGTTCCGGGAACAGACGAAAAAGGTGTCAAAGGGTGAAGAGATCCTGGCAGCGCTCTATATCGACAAGACCGGACGGCTGGCGCTCACAATGAATGTTTACGAGTACCTGCAGACGGACTCGGCCTACAAAAAAGATGACACCGTGAGCGCAAGAGTGTATCTGATCAGTGACAATTTCGGCGCTTTTGCTGCCGTCGACGACACCTACAGCGCGCTGATCCCGCGCAAGGAACTGTTCAGTGAGATCCGGGTCGGAGACGTGATCACCGCGCGGGTCACGGAAGTGAAGGATGACGGAAAACTGTCGCTGAGCATACGTAAAAAAGCGCATGAGCAGATGGATGACGATGCGGAGATCATTCTCCGGGTCATTCGGTCTTACGGCGGGAAACTGCCGTTTAACGATAAAGCAGACCCCGAGACCATTAAGAACGAATTTCATATGAGCAAGGCGGCTTTCAAGCGTGCCGTCGGAAGGCTGTATAAGGAACGTCGGATCGAGATCACACCGGATTCGATCGTATCATTATAGACCCCAAAAACCATAACAGGAGAATGAAAAAATGGAAAAAAGAGTAATCGCAACAGACAAGGCACCGGCAGCGATCGGCCCCTATTCCCAGGCGATCGAAGTAAACGGGATGATCTACACTTCCGGAATGATCCCGGTGATCCCCGAAACCGGCGAGATCGTAAGCGGCATTGAAAACCAGGCAAAACAGGCTCTGACAAATGTCCGCAACCTTCTGGAATCGGCCGGAAGCAGTATGGACAAAGTCATTAAGACAACGGTGTTTATCAAGAATATGGACGACTTTGCCGCAGTCAACGCGGTTTATGCCACGTTCTTTACGGGTGATTTTCCTTCCCGCAGCTGCGTGGAAGTGGCAAGACTTCCGAAAGATGTGCTGATCGAAGTGGAGGCAGTTGCCATCAAATGAAACACCCGGCAAGAAAAATGAACACGCTGTTTCTGATCATGCTCATATCCTACCTTCTGGTGTCTGTGGGCATGAACATGCTGGTAAGCAGATTTCCCACGATCGGCGTGATCCCGGTCGTTGTGGCCGGGGAACTGGCGGTGGTGCTGCCCGGTCTGATCTTTCTGCTGCTGTTTCGATGCAACATCGCGGAATGGATCCCTCTCCGGAAAGTCAAAGGATCCACGATCGGCTTTACGCTCCTGCTGACCGTTCTGATACAGCCGCTCATCTATTTTCTGAACATCATCTCGCAGCTGCTGGAGAAGAACGTTGCGCTGGATCTGTTTTCCCGTACGGAGGGCGTATCGGATTTTGCTCTGGTCGCAGTGATCGGACTGTTCGGGCCCATCTGCGAGGAGGTTGTTTTCCGGGGAATCCTGTTTACGGGCTTTAAACGGAGCGGCCGGATATTCGCTTCGATCCTGTGGACCGCGCTGCTGTTCGGGCTGTTTCACATGAATCTGAACCAGCTGGGATATGCGTTCCTGATCGGCTTTGTTTCAGCTATGCTGGTGGAAGCGACCGGTTCCCTGATCCCTTCCCTGATCCTGCATATCGCGATCAATTCCTATAATGTTCTCCTGATGCTCGCGCTGGAATTCCTGTACCGCATAGCGGGCATGCAGGTGTCCGATCTGGCAGGCGAAGCGGCAAGTGTCGCAACACCGGATATGCTCCTTCATACAGCCGGTTTCCTGCTGATCCCGGCGACGTTTGCCACGGTGCTGGCCGTGATCGTTTACCGTGCGATCCTGAAAAGAGAGGGCACGCTGGAACATCTGCATAACATCCTTCCGTTCACAAAGAAAGAGGCAACGGAAGAGGAGAGCGAACCCAAGGGTCCGATCCTGTCGGTAACCGGCGTGGCGGGCGTTGCGCTCTGCCTTTTCATGATCTTTTTACTCGAAAAAGTGGTTCGTTTCTTTCTGCAATAGAAATGGTATTGAAACAAAAAAGGCTTCGGTCATCCGAAGCCTTTTGCCATATAAGTGCTGCGATCAGAGAGAAATATCAATATTTCCTCCAACATCGGGATTGACGGATTGTTCCATCATTTTGGTCAGTGCGTCGCCGTTTTCCTGTCCCTGATCGATCGCCTTGCTCAGAAGAGCCGTTCCGACTTCGGTCATGACACGATCCTGCGCCATTGCCATGGACAATGCAGCTATATCCATACTGATCACACTCCTTTCCCATGTTATACTATTATATCGTCATTTCCGCCGTAATAGTTAACGCTTATTTCCAAACATTTGAAACAAAGTGAAATGATAGCGGTCAAAGGAGAACTCTCCGGCAGCAACCGCTTCATAATCTTGGCCGGGCAGAGCCGGCAGGGACTGTCCTTCGTCCACGGCGACCCACAATGTCTTTATTTTCCCTTCGGACAGATCCCGTATCGCGTCATCGGCCGAACCGTAATACGCAGGTCCGGGCTTGTAGAACTGCAGGCACCAGAAGAGCGCTTCCGTATCGGATACGGCGCAGACCGCATCCTCATCCGACACGTTCTGCGCAAGGTAAGCTGTCATCGCGGACGGATCGGCCCCGTATTCCTGTCCCCACATGATCCGGTAGGAACTGATGCCGATCAGGATGATGAAGAGAAATACCGCAAACTGGCATATGACAGAGCGTGCGCCGGACAGGCTTGCCGTCAGCGAAGAGATCTCAATGGCAAAGAAAAGCCAGATCAGGCCGCAGGAGAAAAAGAGATACCGGTCCACGAAGATGTTGGCGGTCATGACTTTTGAGACGGCTGTTCCGAACAGGAGCACTCCGTAGCAGGGGATGAGACAGAACAGGGCATACATATGCCTGAGACTGTCTGCGGCGCTCTCTGCAGCTGTGTCGTTCTTTGCATCCGTCACGTCTGTACCGGAAACGCGAGACTGTCTGCGGGCACGCAGGAACAGAATCAAACGGTACAGGAACAGTCCGGCTACGGCCAGGCCGAGCAACACGGACAGAACGGTCGTACCGGTGATATACGGATAGAGCATGTATCTTGCAAAAACGGAAAGCGTGATCTCGGGCATCGAGAAGTATCCGCTGACACGCTTCATCTGCTTCAGGGTGATCACCATACAGGGCAGATAGAGTATGAAAGTGGCAAGCAGGCAGAACAGCCAGCGCCGGATATGCGTCCTGTCGCGCATGATATAATAGAGCAGCAGAAACAGATAGACAAAACCGACCGTCACGAACGCAAAGTGGTGCGAATAGCCGGCCAGAACACTGAACAGCGTAAAGAGGATCCAGTTTTTCCTGTTGCTGCTGCACAGAACTTCGTAAGCATAGATACCGCTTGCCGTGGCAAAAAAGAAGCCCAGCGAATACATGCGGATCTCCAATCCGAAATACAGCATCAGCGGCATGGCGGTCAGCGAAAGCATAAAGACCGAGGCTGTCATCAGACCGTGGCGCTTTCGTACGACCGTGGCAGAAAGCAGGAGTGTAAAGAACATGGGGAGCACGGATACGATCTTCATGACGGGCACGGAATAGCCGAACGCATCCGTCATCAGTTTGAGCAGGATGTTGTATAAGGGCGGGAGCGTATCGTGCATGGATCTGCTGATCACGCCGGACATGTCGGTGTTGACGAGCGTGGCCGTAAATGCCTCGTCCATCCACACATTATTGTTAAAAATCAAGGACACGTAACATACCGTACAGAGTATGAGAAGTGTCCATGGGATCAATGCCTGTAATTTCGCGTATTTCATGGTTTGGATTCTATCATAGTTGAAAGTGAAATTCAATCTTGTTATACTTTCTATGACCTGTTGAGAAGGCGGGTCTTGTATTCGGGGTGAACGTATGAAACCAATGCAGGTTTTGGGAATAGAACTGAAGGATTATTCCGTCAGGGAAGCGATGCGGATGGTGGATGGCTTCTTGCAGGACGCAAAGGTCAGTACCATCGGTTTTGTGTCGATGGATATTCTGATGGCAGCAGGCGAGGATGAAGAACTTCGGACATGGCTTGAGGCCATGGACCTGACGGTTCCCGTTTCCTCAGAGATCCTGCAGGCCGCGGGGATCGGCGGCAGAAGCAGGATCGCCGAAGTGGAAGAGGGAAGATTCTACAGGGAGCTGATGAAAAAGGTATCCGACGAGAACCGGACGGCATTTTTGCTTACGGAGAAAGAGGAGACCACGGAGCCGTTTCTTACATTCCTGCAGGAGTCCGCACCCGGCCTGAAGATAGTAGGCAGTTTTGCTTTTGAGAACCTCTCGGGCGATCCGGATGTCGTAGTCAATGAGATCAATTCCACTTTTCCGGACCTGGTTTTGTCGAGGCTTCCTTCCCCCGGATCGGAACAGTTCATATATGACCATAAAGCCAAGCTGAATGCGAGATTGTGGGTATCCCTCAAGGAGGACTTTTCGCCGCAGGACCAGAAAAAACCGTCCGGGCTTGCAAAACTCAGACAGTGGGTAAAAACAAAGCTTTTCAGACACAGGGCATCCAGATTTACGAACGAACAGGATCGGAATGAAGAGAAATCCTGATCTCTCTTTATTTTTTCGCCTATTTGTATTAAACTAATAACAGAGTGTGTCCATATGACACGCATGAAAAGGTATATTGGGGTAGGGACATGATATCAAATCAGATTTTACAGACAACCGTCGAGGGCCTGAAAGGGATCACGCGGATCGAACTGTCTGTAATCGATCCGGAAGGCAAGGTACTTGCCTCCACGCTGAAGGAGCCGGGCGATTTTGAAAGCGCGGTCTCCAGTTTTACGGATTCGCCGGCTGATTCCCAGGAACTGCAGGGGCATCAGTTTTTCAAAGTCTATGACGAATTACAGCTGGAATATATCCTGGTTGCGCAGGGCAGCTCGGAGGATTCGTTTATGGTCGGCAAGATCGCCGCTTTCCAGATCCAGAATCTTCTGATCGCATACAAAGAAAGATTTGATAAGGACAACTTTATCAAGAACCTTCTGCTGGACAATCTGCTTCTGGTGGACATCTACAACCGTTCCCAGAAACTGCACATTGAAACGGATGCCAGACGCGTGGTGATCATCGTCGAGACCGTCAACGAGAAGGAAGTGAATGCGCTCGAAAGCGTCCGTAACCTGTTCGCGCAGCGCACGAAAGATTTCATCACGGCTGTGGATGAGAAGAACATCATCGTTGTCCGTGAACTGGCGGAAGATGAGGGATATGAAGAGATCGAGAAGACCGCCGGGCAGATCCTGACCCTTTTCAAAGAAAAGACGGCACAGGATGTGCACATTTCGTTCGGAACGATCGTCGGCGAGATCCGTGAGGTGAGCCGTTCCTACAAAGAAGCCAAGATGGCACTGGATGTCGGACGGATCTTCTTTGACGAGCGCGATGTGATCGCATACAGCGAACTGGGTATCGGACGTCTGATCTACCAGCTGCCGATCCCGCTGTGCAAGATGTTCATCAAAGAGATCTTTGACGGAAAATCACCGGACGATTTCGATGAGGAGACGCTGACAACGATCAACAAGTTCTTTGAGAACAGCCTTAATGTCTCCGAGACCAGCAGGCAGCTGTACATTCACCGCAACACGCTCGTGTACAGGCTCGACAAGCTGCAGAAAACAACGAATCTGGATCTTCGTGTCTTTGAAGATGCCATTACTTTCAAGATCGCTCTGATGGTTGTAAAATACATGAAATACATGGAAAGCATCGAGTATTGATCGTTTATTTGAGGGAACAAAGGGTCATAAATAATAAGGGGAAAAATCATGGACATGATCACACTGGAATCTGTAAGCAAGTCCTATCAGAACGGCGTTCCGGCGCTCAGTGATGTGACGCTTCACATTCAAAAGGGGGAATTCGTCTTTATCGTAGGCGATTCCGGATCGGGAAAATCTACTTTGATCAAGCTGCTGCTTCGGGAACTGACGCCGACCAGCGGCAGGGTCATTGTCAACAATTACGATCTATCCAAACTCCGCAGACGTAAAATCGCAAAATTCAGACGTAATATCGGTGTCGTGTTCCAGGACTTCCGGCTGCTGAAAGACCGGAACGTTTATGAGAATGTGGCTTTTGCGCAGCGCGTGATCGAGGTGCCGACGAGGCAGATCCGCAAAAACGTACCCGCCATGCTCTCGCTGGTCGGCCTTGCAAGCAAATACAAGGCGAAACCGAAGCAGCTATCGGGCGGCGAGCAGCAAAGGGTGGCTCTGGCACGCGCACTGGTCAATAATCCGCCGATCCTGCTGGCCGACGAGCCGACCGGCAACCTGGATCCCCGTAATTCCTGGGAGATCATGAAGCTGCTCGAAGAGATCAACAAGAGAGGCACAACGGTACTGGTCGTTACGCATAACAGAGAGATCGTGAATGCGATGCGGAAGCGTGTTGTAACTGTCAAAAAGGGCGTTATCATCAGTGATGAAGAAAAGGGTGAGTATATAGATGAGGATTAGTACATTGATTTTCACCTTTAAACAGGGTGTAAAGAATATCTTTCGGAACAAAGTGTTTTCCCTGGCCTCGCTTGCCACGATCGCGGCGTGCACGTTCCTGTTCGGGATCTTCTACGCGCTGGTCGTGAACGTGCAGTACAGCGTGAAGGAAGCGCAGTCCGGTGTCGCGGTTACGGTGTTCTTCGATGAAGGGATCAGCGATGAGAGGATCCAGGAGATCGGGAACCTGGTACGGGCCCGTTCGGAGGTCGCGGAGGTGAAATACGTTTCCGCGGAAGAGGCGTGGGAGTCGTTCAAAGTCGATTACCTCGGTGAATATGCCGACGGATATGAAGGGGACAACCCTCTTGAGGGGTCCGACAACTACGAGATCTATCTGAATGATGTTTCCAAACTGCCTTCGCTGGTTGCGTTCCTGGAGGCCACGGAGGGTGTGCGTGAGGTCAACCGCTCCGATGCTACGGCAGACATCCTGACAAATATCAACACACTGATCGGTTATATCTCTCTGGTGATCGTCGGGATCCTGCTGGCAGTATCGCTGTTCCTGATCAGCAATACGGTCGCGAGGGGCATCGCGGTCCGCACAGAGGAGATCGCCATCATGAAACTGATCGGCGCGAAGGACTTTGTGGTCCGCTCTCCGTTTG
>JAGCXZ010000202.1 GCA_017961065.1 Lachnospiraceae bacterium | reverse complement strand
TCCGTATATTGCACCATCGAATGGATGATGCTCTGCGGATGGATCACAACCTCGATCTGCGAAAGCGGAACGTCAAACAACCAGCCCGCTTCCATGACTTCAAGCCCCTTGTTGACCAGCGTCGCGGAATCCACGGTGATCTTGTGCCCCATGGACCAGTTCGGGTGCTTGAGCGCATCCTCAGCACGCATGGCGTAGAGATCTGCTTTGTTCCGTCCGCGGAACGGTCCGCCGGATGCCGTCAGCAGGATCTTTTCAATGCGGTCGTGCGATTCCCCCTGCAGGGACTGAAAAATGGCACTGTGCTCGGAATCAACAGGAAGGATCCTGACATGATGCTCCGCAGCAAGCGGCATGATCAGATGTCCCGCGCAGACCAGCGTCTCTTTGTTTGCAAGCGCAATGTCCTTCCCGGCTTCGCTCGCCGCGATCGTCGGCCGGATGCCGATCATGCCGACCATGGATGTCACAACGATCTCTGAGGGTCCGTATACGGCAGCTTCCAGCAGGCCTTCCATGCCGGCAACGATCCGGACAGGAAGATCCGCAACACGCTGCTTCAGATCTTCTGCCGCCTTTTCGTCATATACCGCAAAAAGATCAGGCCGAAACTCCCTGATCTGTGCCTCCGCCAGCTTGACATTGCTTCCGCAGGCCAACGCCTTTACGCATAACTGTTCATTTTTTTGTCTGACGATCTCCAGGGTCTGCAATCCGATCGACCCGGTGGAGCCCAATATCGTTATATTCTTCATGATTCACTCAAAGTGTTAAAATCCGCCGTGTACAATGAAAACGAGCAGAAAATAGATCATCGGCGCCGTAAAGATCACACTGTCAAAACGGTCCAAAATCCCGCCGTGACCCGGGATCAGATTCCCGTAGTCCTTGATCTCGTGATTCCGTTTGATCGCTGAAGCCGCAAGATCACCGGTCTGTGATACGATCGCCCCGACCGCGCAGACGATCAGAACGCCGATCGTAACACCGGGCATCGCGTCTCTGAGCAGGAGCAGGTCAAACAGGAAGCCTACAAGCACGGCACCCGCGATCCCGCCGATCGCGCCTTCGATCGATTTCTTCGGGCTTAAGCGCGGACAGAGCTTATGCTTTCCGATCGCCATACCGACCATATAGGCAAAGGTGTCGCATACCCACGAAGCCACATAGATCAGCCAGACCGTATAGATCCCGTTCTCCAGTTCCCGGACACGGAAGATGAAACTCAGCATGACCGGAACATATATGAATCCGAATACGCAATAGGCAACCTCCGCCGCCTTGTACTTCGGAAACGTAAACACGTAAACAAGCATCGTAAGAATAATGGCGGTAACGATAATAAATAACATGTGTTCTGTATCCTTATGAAAATACAGAAATACGTAATACGCAACAGCACAAAGATAGCCCGGCAGCGTGACCGGATTGATGATCTTCTTCTCTGCGAGCAGGCCTGTCGCGCGATAGAATTCGAAGAGTCCGATCAGGGAACATCCGAGCAAAACACTCAGGAGTAACGGTCCCCCGTAATAATTGCATACGATGGCGATTACCACCAGACACGCTCCGCTGATGATCCTGGTCATCATGTTCTCAGGCATTCTTTACTCCTCCATATCTTCTGTCTCTGTTCTCATAAGCATCGATCGCCTTTTTGAGCTCGTCCTTGGAAAAATCCGGCCAGTGAACATCCGTGAAATAGAATTCACTGTAGGCAAGCTGCCACAGCAGGAAATTGGACAGGCGCTGTTCACCCGAAGTCCGGATCAGCAGGTCCGGATCCGGGATCCCATCCGTATCCAGATAGGACGAAAAGAGTTCGGGTGTGATATCCGTATCCGGAATGATCCCATCCCGCATATCCGTTCTGATCCGGTTCATGGCACGCACCATCTCGTCCCGGCTCCCGTAATTCAGCGCGACCTGAAAATGCAGTCCGGTATTCTGCGCGGAATCCTCTTCGAGTACTCTGATCTGCTCCTGCATATCCGGGTCCAGTCCGGACTTGTCGCCGATGATTTTAACACACATGTTATTTTTTTTGGCGGTCTTCAGACAGGTCTTCAGATAGTTACGCAGCAGCTTCATCAAAGCGTCCACTTCGTCCTTGGGCCGCGTCCAGTTCTCCGTGGAAAAGGCATATACGGTCAGATACTTCACGCCCATGTTATGCGCTTCTTCCAGGATCTTTTCCACATTCCTGGCGCCCTGTGTATGTCCGTAGTTCCTGGGCATGCCTTTTGCTTTTGCCCAGCGGCCGTTTCCGTCCAGAATGATGGCTATGTGCTGCGGTACACTCATACCGTTTCCTCCCGGTCTGTTGCAGGTAGTTTGGTTCATATAGGAAAAGGACAGGACGATCACCGCCTGTCCCTCTTTTCGGCTCTTATACCGTTAAGATGTCCTTAGACTTTTCTTCGATCATATCGTCTATGATCTTCACGTATTTGTCTGTCAGCTTCTGCAGTTCATCTTCGAGCTGCTTGATCTCATCCTCGGAGATATCGGTCTTGGCCAG
>JAGCXZ010000201.1 GCA_017961065.1 Lachnospiraceae bacterium | reverse complement strand
CGGGGCAGAGCCAGTAACGGAGGCCGGAGCGGAGCCTGATGCTCTTAAAGCGGTGACACGACCGTTCTTATCACGCAGCTGAACGCCGCCGGAAACGGTCTCCATGGCCTCTTCATCCAGTCTGGTTACGTTTTCGATATTTTCCATCATGAAAAGTTCCCCTTTCTGTTCCGGTTATCATATCAATTATATCATATCCGGGTGCGGTCTGCTACCACCCCTAACCGATCACATCCGACATATCGTAGAGGCCCGGTCCTTTGCCGGCCAGGAATTTGGCCGCCGCAATGGAACCTTTGGCAAATACCGCGCGGCTGTAAGCCGTGTGCGAGAACGTCACAACCTCATCCTCTCCCGCAAAGATCACATCATGATCGCCCACGATAGTTCCGCCGCGGACCGCAGAGATCCCGAGTTCCTTTGCGCCGCGTTTCTGTCTGACACTGCTCCTGTCATAGACATACTCGTAGGTGCCGCCTGCTGCCTCGTTGACGGAATCCGCCAGAGCAAGAGCCGTTCCCGAAGGCGCATCCAGTTTCATCCGGTGATGCTTTTCAACGATCTCCACGTCAAAACCCGCCGGCTGCAGTGTGCGGACCGCATCCTGCACCAGTTTCAGCAGCAGATTGATGCCAAGCGACATGTTCGCGGAGCGCAGGATCGCGACTTTCCCGCTCGCCTCTTCAAGATGTTCAACCTGCTCTTTGCTTAAGCCCGTCGTGCAGACCACCACCGGAAGATTGCGCTTTACGCAGGTATCCAGCAGTTTGTCCACTGCGGGTGCCGCACCGAAATCAACGACCACATCCGCTTCCACATCGCATTCTTCAATGCCTGCAAACACCGGATAGTCATTCTGTACCGAATCGTTCACGTCGATCCCGGCAACGATCGTGATCCCGGGATCTTCCTTGACCAGGTTCGTTATCATCTGTCCCATACGGCCGTTACAGCCGTGCATGATCATTTTTATCATCAGAGTACCCCGTACTTTTTCATCTCATCTTCCAGCACTGCTGCATGCGCATCTTCCATGCGGAGAAGCGGGCGTCTTAAGATCCCCCGGTCCCTCTTCTGGAATTCCATCGCCCTCTTTACGGGGATCGGATTCACTTCGGAGAACAGCGCATCGATCAGAGGGATCGCCTCGAGCTGGAGCACGGAAGCCTTCTGCACATCATTGTCCAGCATGGCCTGGCAGATATCATGCGTCTTCTGCGGCGCGATGTTGGAAAGGACAGAGATCACACCGATCCCGCCAAGGGACATGATCGGTACGGTCTGGTTGTCATCACCCGAGTAAAGATCAACGCATCCGTTCGCAAGCTGCAGGATCTTGGCAACCTGGGAGATATTGCCGCTGGCTTCCTTGACCCCGACGATGTTGGAAACATTTCTGCACAGGGTGACGATCGTCTCCGGCAGGATGTTGACACCCGTTCTGCCCTGGATATTGTAAAGGATGATCGGAATGTTCACAGACTCTGCGACCATCGTAAAGTGCTCGATCAGTCCTTTCTGTGTCGTTTTGTTGTAGTAAGGCGATACGATGAGCAGTCCGTCTGCGCCGGCCTTCTCGGCTTCTTTGGATAAATAGATCGCCGTTTCGGTGCAGTTGGAACCCGCTCCCGCAACAACCGGGATCCGCTTGTTCACAACCTCGCAGCAGTACCGGATCACTTCCAGATGCTCCTCATGACTTAAGCAGCTGGATTCACCGGTCGTACCGCAAACGATGATCGCGTCGGTATGACCCGCGATCTGGTACTCGATCTGCTCTTTGAACAGATCGTAATCCACCTCTCCGTTTTCTTTAAAGGGCGTTGTGATCGCAACGCCGGCCCCTTTAAATACTGCCATTTTTCTTCCTCCTTATTTTCACGCATTATGCTCTGAGCTTCGGTAGTTCCGATCATGAAAAACCGTCCTTGAGCGGGCCGGTTCATAATACATTCTGCATTGTGTTCCGATAGCTCCCCATCCGTTACTGAAACTGATGACAGTCATGCACTTCTTCAATGCATGCCCAAGCACCGGATGCCATCCCGATCCTTTCGGCGCCATCTCCTTTCGCATCACTTCTTCTGCCGTGGCGGGCATCCGTGATGTTACTCCTATCAGGCGCGACCTCTATCCGTTAAGTATCATAGCAGATTCGCTTGGCACCGTCAACACTCGTGCAACTCAGCTTTATCAACTTATCTTTCGATCTTGAGTTCTACGCGCACAGGGTCGTTTACAAGTTTTGCAAACGTCTCACCGTCTTTCGGAGAGCCGACCGATCCGCCGTAATGCACCGGGATCGCAACCTTCGGGCTGATGATATTGATCAGTTCCGCTGCCTTCTTCGCATCCATGGTAAAGGTTCCGCCGATCGGCACCAGTGCGATATCGCACCGGACAGCCTTTGCTTCATCCGTTGCGTCGGTATCCCCCGCGATATAGATACGGCCCTCCTCCGTACAGAGGATATAACTCACGCATCCGTCTTTCTTCGGATGGAACGGCTTCATGATATTGTAAGCCGGGATCGTCTCGATCGTAAGGCCCAATACTTCGATCGAACCGGTCTGACTCACCGTCCTAATCTCTGCCACAAGATCCGAAACCTCTTCCGCCTTTTTGGCCATCTTTTCCGGAACAACGAGGATCGTATCCGGTTTGGATACCTTTGCGATATCTTCCGGTGAAAAATGATCGTAGTGATCATGCGTCACAAGGATAAGATCCGCGTCTTTTGCATCTTCTTCCATCTTGAACGGGTCGATATAGATCCGCCCTGCCCCGGTATCGATCCTGATACTGTTCTGCGTAAATACCCTGATATTCTCCGTCATGTCTGTCCCCCGTTTCGCGCTCTCCTAACGCGCTATGCTTTGTTCTTTTCGGCAAACGATGCACGCTTTCGAAGCGTCGGATCCAGGATCTTCTTGCGGATCCTTAAGGACTCCGGCGTGATCTCAAGCAGTTCGTCCGTATCAATGAATTCCAGCGCCTGCTCCAAAGAAAGGATCTTTGGCGGCGTTAAGCGCAGGGCTTCATCCGATCCCGAGGCTCTCGTGTTGGTCAGGTGCTTGGTCTTGCAGACATTGATCTCAACGTCTTCGGGTTTTCCGCTCTGTCCGATCACCATTCCGGAATAAACCTTTTCACCCGGTCCGATAAAGAGAACGCCTCTCTCCTGCGCGTTGAACAGACCGTAGGTGACAGCCTCGCCGCTCTCAAACGCGATCAGGCTTCCCTGCTTTCTGTATTGGATATCGCCCTTATAGAGCGCATATTCATCAAAGATCGTGTTGATGATCCCGTTTCCTTTCGTATCCGTCATGAACTCGCCGCGATAGCCGATCAGGCCTCTGGAAGGGATCGAGAATTCCAGCCGGACATAGCCGCCGGTGATCGGCGTCATGTTCTGCAGTTCACCTTTTCGCTGACCGAGCTTTTCGATCACGGCACCCGTGAATTCCTCCGGCACATCCACATAGGCCAGCTCCATCGGCTCCATCTTGCGGCCTTTGGAATCGTTACGGTAGAGAACC
Source organism: Lachnospiraceae bacterium (assembly GCA_017961065.1). Lineage (GTDB taxonomy): Bacteria > Bacillota > Clostridia > Lachnospirales > Lachnospiraceae > UBA2868. Next base: position 989 of record JAGCXZ010000201.1, on the reverse strand, counting down.
TCTGCCTTGCTGACAGCGAATTCGTATCCTTCACGGCGCATATTCTCGATCAGTACCGACAGGTGCAGCTCGCCTCGTCCGGAGACCTTGAACCGCTCCGTGGATTCGGTCTCTTCGACACGCAGGCTCACATCCGTATTCAGTTCCTTGAACAACCTGTCACGCAGATGGCGGCTGGTCACATACTTTCCTTCCTGCCCCGCAAGCGGTGAATCGTTCACGCAGAACTGCATCGCGATCGTCGGCTCCGAGATCTTCTGGAACGGGATCGGTCTGATGTCTTCCAGGGAACAGATCGTATCTCCGATATGGATGTCCGCGATACCGGATATGGCAACGATCGAACCGATGCCCGCCTCCTTGACGTTGACCTTCTGCAGGCCGTCGTACTCATAGAGTGCGGAGATCTTGACCTTCTTCTGCTTGTCGGGCTCGTGGGCATTGACGATCACGACTTCCTGATTGACTTTGACCGTACCGTTATCCACCTTGCCCACGCCGATCCGTCCGACATATTCGTTGTAATCGATCGTGGAGATCAGGACCTGCGTGCCTGCCTCCGGATCGCCCTTGGGCGCGGGAATATAATTTAAGATCGCTTCAAAGAGCGGCTCCATCGTGGGCGTGATGTTCTTGTAATCAAGCCCCGACTGACCGGTCTTGGCGGACGCGAAAATAAAGGGGCAGTCCAGTTGCTTTTCGGACGCGTCCAGATCCATGAAGAGCTCGAGCACCTCGTCCACCACATCCACGCATCTGGCTTCCGGCCTATCGACCTTATTGACGCAGACGATCACGGGTAGTTTTAAGGCCATGGCCTTCTTGAGCACGAACTTGGTCTGGGGCATGACACCCTCAAATGCATCCACTACAAGGATCGCGCCGTCCACCATTTTGAGGACGCGCTCCACCTCGCCGCCGAAGTCCGCATGTCCCGGCGTGTCGACGATATTGATCTTGGTATTCTTATAGGTGACCGCGGTGTTTTT
>JAGCXZ010000200.1 GCA_017961065.1 Lachnospiraceae bacterium | reverse complement strand
TTATGATCGTCCGGATATTCGAAGCTGACATCTTCAAATACGATGTCGCCCTTCGGATCCCGAATGTCCACAGCCCCCGGTTCATCAAAGATCTCGATGTCCGCGTCAATGATCTGAAGAAACCGGTCGATCCCGGTCATGCCGCGCTGGAACTGCTCGGCAAATTCGATGATCCGGCGGACCGTTGTGATCAGGGTCGTGATGTAGAGCAGGTAAGCAACAAGGTCACCGGGCTCGATCGCGCCTTTCAACAAAAAGATGCTGCCAAGGAGCAGGACCGTTACGTACATGGCCGCGTCAAAAGCTTTCATCGTTGTATGGAAGAACGACATCGCCGCATAGAATTCTTTCTTGAGGTCAAAGAAGCGCACGTTGTTGACATCGAATTTGGCCTCTTCCTGCTCCTCGTTCGTAAAGGCCTTCACGACCCTGTGTCCGAGCAGGGAATCCTCGATCGATGCGTTCAGTTCGCCGATCTGCACGCGCTGGGATCGCTGTATCCTACGCAGTCTGCCGTTGACGCGGATACAGACGAAAAGCATCAGCGGAACGAAAAGAAATACGATCAGCGTGAGCGGGATATTGACCGTCATCAGGATCACGAACGAAAGCGTGATCTTGATAAAAGCAATGAAGAATTCCTCCGGACAGTGGTGCGCGAATTCCGTTACATCAAACAGGTCGTTGGTGATACGCCCCATGATCTGACCGATCTTGGTGTTGTTAAAATACGTATCGGAGAGTCTCTGCAGGTGCGCATAGGCATCCCGTCGCATATCCGTTTCGATGCGCGTGCCCATGACATGTCCCATGTTCGTCATATAGTAGCCGGCCGCACAGTCAACAATGCGCAGCAAAAGGTAGAGACCGCCCAGCTTTAAGATGGTCTCCATGGACAGTCCTTCCGTTCCCGTGATCGCGACATTGGTGATGTAACGCATGATCAGCGGCAGCGCCAGATCGCATCCGGTCGTCATGGCTGCGCAGGCCAGGTCTGCAAACAGCGTGAACTTGTACTTGAACAGATACGGAAAGAATCTGGTGAACAGCTCTTTGGACGAGTATTCTTTTTTTGCGGCTTCGGATGGCTGCATCGTCTTGCTCCGTTTTCGAATTTTTCTGCGTAAGCCTGTAGCGATACGCAATGATTTATGTCCCACGAGTATAGCAGATTGCAGGACAGTCTTCAAGTAAAAATCACACGCATAATGCGCATTTTCTGTGGTGGATGGATCGCCTGCAACATGATAAAATAGGAACAGAAAAAACCGGAACGGAGAAGAAGATGAAAACAGAAGAGATCAGAGCGGAACTGTTCAAACTGCAGGATAAGAAATACCGTGATTTTCAGGCGAAACTGATCCCCGGAAAGTCCGCGGATGACATGATCGGCGTCAGGACCCCGGCGCTTCGTAAATATGCGAAGGATCTGGGCGGGCGTGATGACATTACAGACTGTCTGCAGGAACTGCCGCACCGTTATTTTGATGAAGACCAGCTGCACGCGTTCATCGTCTCGTCGCGCAAGGACTACGAACAGTGCATGGCAGAGACCTGCTCGTTTTTGCCCTATGTGGACAACTGGGCAACGTGTGATCAGATGTCGCCAAAGATCTTTAAGAAGCACAAAACAGAACTGCTTGAGAAGATCAGGGTCTGGATCAGGGATAAGAAAACCTACACGATCCGGTTTGCGATCGGCATGCTGATGGAGCATTTTCTGGATGCGGATTTTGATCCCGCATACCCTGAGATGGTGTCGAAGGTCCGCTCGGAGGAATACTACGTCAACATGATGATCGCGTGGTATTTTGCGACCGCGCTTGCCAAGCAGTATGACGCGGTCCTGCCTTACCTTATAGAACAAAAGCTGGATGCGTGGACGCACAACAAAACGATCCAAAAAGCCGTGGAAAGTTACCGGATCACGCCGGAACAGAAGACATATCTGAAAACGCTCAAAGTGAATACCCGCAGATCGTAAGCACTGCAAGCTCATATTGTATCACCCACTAGAATTTGTTATAATGAAAGCGATAACATACAAGAGGTAGTATATGAGAGCGTGGGGCAGTGCGATATACAGAAGAAGGATTGCGCCGGTGCTTGTCTGCATTGGCGCTGTTTTTGTGATGTCCTGCGCATTCGCAAAAAATACCATGGCATATCAGAACATCGTGATCGCGATCGATCCGGGACACGGCGGGGACGGCACCGAAGGGGAGACCGATTCGGGCGCCATCTACAACGGAGTCAAGGAAAAAGAAGTCGATATGATCACCGCGCAGGCCCTCTATGAGGAACTCTCCCAGTACGGCAACCTGACGGTCTACTTAACCCGTACCGAGGATGTGCATACCGAGCTTAAGGATCGTGTGGATTTTGCAAAATCAGTCGGGGCGGACTATCTGATCTCCGTGCATTACAATGCCAGCAAATATCACCGGTTCTACGGGGCCGAGATCTTCACGTCGGCATTTGGCGAAGAGTACGCAAAGGGCGTATCCTTAGCGCAGACCATCATGAGCTGGTGGGTGGACGACGGCAGGGTCAGCAAGGGGATCAAGACGAGGATCGGCAAGAACGGCGACTACTACGGCCTGATCCGTATGGGACGCGAGGCCGGGATCCCGACGATCATTCTTGAGCATGCCTATTTGGACAACAATACGGATTTTGATGTCTACGGAACGCCGGAAGTGTGGAAGCGGCTCGGCCAGCTGGACGCGACGGCCATCGCGGATTATTTCGGCGTCAAAAAGGGAGTCGTGCAGGCCGATGTCGGCGGCGAACTGACCGTAGCCGTACCGACCGGGCAGGTGGATGATGACACGACACCGCCAACGGACGTCACCGTTACGATCGATGCCTATAACCCGAATACAAGGGAACTTTCCTACACGATCAGCGCCAAAGAACCGGACAGCATGCTGATGTATTACGATCTCAACACGCAGGAACTGGCTGCGGATGAAGAGCATGCCTTCATGCACATGAACGTCTGGAAGAACGGCGAAACTTCGATGAAGGGCACCTACACGGTACCGGAAGGATATCAGGGCGCCTTTGTCGCACGCGTTTACAACAATTACGAGAAGTACACGTATACACCGCCGATCACGGTGCCGGCCGATCTGCCGGGCGCAAGTACGCTGCTGCTTGGCGGGACGCAGGTTCAGCCGACCGGCGTAGCGCAGGCAGAAGGCGATGCGGAGAGCACCGGAACGGAGACCCCGACCGTGACGCTGCAGGATGGGAGCGGTGCCACCTGGACACTGGATGAAGCGCTTAAGGAAGCAAAGGGCGCGGAGTATGTGGTGGATCATGATCAGGTAGAGAACAAAAACTACGCGCTCATGATCGTTGCGCTGTCCGTGATCGGATTGCTTGTTGTCGTATCGATCGTCCTTGCGATCGCGACACATATGCGCAGGAAGAAAGGACGCCGCAGGTGATTTTCCCGTAAGGATCTTACCACATGAAGATCTCGTGGTTTATCATAGAAAAATCAAAAAAGAGGAGTAGTAACGATGGAGACAGAAGAACTGAAACAGACGGAAAGCATGGACGATTACAAGGAGGATCTGGAAAGGTCGTTCCGCAGGGTGGAGACCGGCGATATCATCAGCGGCACGGTGATCGATGTTACGGAAGAGGCGATCTACGTGGACCTGAAGTATTATGCGCAGGGGATCATCCCGCTTAACGAGATCACGGACGATCCGACTTTTATTGCTGAAGAGCATTACCATGCGGGTGATACGGTACAGGGCACGGTGGTAAAGACCGACGACGGCCAGGGCAATATCGTGCTGTCGATGAAACAGGCGTTCCAGATGCTGTCCTGGGAGAAACTCAAAACCTGCAAGGATGAGGAAACCGAGCTGCGCGTGCATGTGAGCGCTGCGGTAAACGGTGGCGTGATCGCATACGCGGAAGGGCTTCGCGGCTTTATCCCGGCATCGCAGCTTTCGCTCAATTATGTGGAAGATCTGAACACTTTTGTCGGT
>JAGCXZ010000199.1 GCA_017961065.1 Lachnospiraceae bacterium | reverse complement strand
TATCGGATACCGATCTGGCTTCGATCCGTAAGATGACAGATGCCGGGCACCGCTTTGTGATCGCAAACGGAAGGCCTCTGCTATCCGTGTTGAAACTCGTGAAGGAGTATGATCTCATCGCACCGAACTTCTATGTGTCGTGCTTTAACGGCAGCATGATCTATGACTGTTACAGGCAGGAAATGATCCGCGAGATCACCGTCTCCTACGAGGATGCGGCTTACATATTCGACAAGGCACGAAAAGAAGGTCTTCATGTGCACACCTATTCGGACACGCATGTCATTGCCGATCACGATACGGCGGAATTCCGGTATTATCTGGACCATATCCATATGCCGGGCATCGTGGATCCTGATTTTGCCAAGCATATGACGCATGAACCCTGTAAGCTGATCGTCATGTCCTTTGAATCCAGGGCGCGTCTGCAGGCATTCCAGAAGGAAAACGAGGCATGGGAACTGCCTCGGCTCTCCCACACCTATTCCAACGACCACATGCTCGAATACACAGCAAAAGACGCCTCAAAAGGCGCCTCCATTCTTTCCATGTGCGAGCAGTTCTCCATTCCGGTATCCGATGCGATCGCCGTCGGCGATGAGGAAAACGACATCTCCATGATCGATGCGGCCGGCGTCGGGGTTGCGATGCAGAATGCAAGTGAAGCCGTAAAAGCGCATGCCGATTATGTGACAGCTGCCGACAACGATCACGATGCGATCACGGAAGTGATTCGCCGGTTTATATTAAACAAATAATGTCGCGGACGTGCGGTTTACATAATCTCGTAGCCGAGTTCGCGGCATTTGGCGTAGATCGCGGCGATCGGCAGGCCGACCACATTGTTGTATTCACCGTTGATCCCCGTGATATACTTGCCGAACAGGCCCTGGATCGCATAGGCGCCTGCCTTGTCCATCGGTTCTCCTGAGTTTACATAATCCCTAATCTCTTTTTCTGTCAGCCGGCACACGCTCACGTCCGTTACCGCATGGAACGTGACTTTCCTGCCGCTGCGGATCAATGTCACGCCTGTATAGACCTGGTGCACGGCGCCGGACAGTTCACGCAGCATGAAAGCGGCGTCCGTCTCATCCTTGGGTTTGCCCAGGATCCTGCCGCGGGCGGCCACGACCGTATCCGCACCGATGATCAGCTCATCTCCCGTATATTTCTTCGCAACGTCTTCGGCCTTCTGTGCGGAGAGTTCCTCCACGACCAGTTCCGGCGCGCTCTGCGTGATCTTCTCTTCCACCTCCGATACGCAGACCTCAAATGCGATCCCGGCCTGTTCAAGGATCATGCTGCGTCTTGGAGACGCGGATGCAAGCACTACTTTCATTCCACTGCCTCCTCCGGGATAAACACCCTGTTCCTTACCTCTTTATCCTTCAGATTCATTCTCTCCGCTTCCTCGCAGAACACCTGCTGCGCGCAAAGCGGAACCTTCCCGCGCTTATCAACCCTGACATACGTACCGTCTGCCGTCAGGATCCGCGCTTTGACATTATCGGCCAGCAGCACATCCAGGATATGAACGATCCGCTCCTTTAAGGCCTCCTCTTCCACCGGGAACAGGATCTCCACGCGGCGCTCGAGATTCCTCGGCATCCAGTCCGCGGACGCACAGTATACTTCCGATGCGCCGGCATTCTCGAAGTAGAAGATCCGGCTGTGCTCGAGATAATCACCCACGATCGAACGTACCGAGATGTTCTCGCTCACGCCCGGGATCCCGACCTTTAAGCAGCAGATCCCGCGGACGATCAGCTTGATGGAAACACCGGCCGTTGATGCGCGGTAGAGTGCTTCGATGATGTCCTTATCGCACAGGGAATTGATCTTGGCAATGATCTGCGCGGGCTTGCCCGCTGCGGCATTCTTCTCTTCGCGCTCGATCAGTTCCAGGAAACGGTCCTTGAGCCAGAGCGGCGCAAGGCTTAAACGGTTCCACTGCAGCGGTTCGGAATAACCGGAGAGCATGTTGAATACAGCTGTCGCGTCCTCGCCGACGGGTTCCGCACAGGTGAGCAGTCCGATGTCGGTATAGAGCTTGGCCGTGGCGTCGTTGTAATTACCGGTGCCAAGGTGCACATAGCGCTTGATGCCGTCCTCTTCGCGTCTGACAACAAGCGTGATCTTGCAGTGCGTCTTTAAACCCACCAGACCGTAGATCACGTGACAGCCGGCTTTCTCAAGCATCCAGGCCCAGACGATGTTGTGCTCCTCATAAAAGCGGGCTTTGAGTTCCACGAGCACGCAGACCTGTTTGCCGTTTTCCGCAGCCTCCGCAAGCGCCGCGATGATCGGTGAATTACCGCTGACGCGGTAGAGTGTCTGTTTGATCGCAAGCACATCCGGGTCGCGGGATGCCTCGCGGATAAAGGAAATGACCGGTGAGAAATCTTCATACGGATGGTGCATCAGGATATCCTGCCGCCTGATCTTGGAGAAGATATCGCCTTCCTCGCGGAAGACCTTGGGCAGTACCGGTTCATACGGTTTCTTCTTCAGGTCATCAAAGCCTTTGAGGCCATACATCTTCATCAGGAACGACAGGTCGAGCGGTCCGTTGATCCGGTAGATCCCCTCATCCTTGATGTCGAGTTCCTTCTTTAAGATCTTTAAGAGACGCTTGTCCGCATCCTCTTCGATCTCAAGCCGGATGACCTCGCCCCACTGGCGCTTCTTGATCTGTTTCTCAATCTCTTTCAAAAGGTCTGCGGCTTCATCTTCTTCGATCGTCAAGTCGGCGTTACGCATGATCCGGAACGGATGCGCGCAGATCACGTCATAATTTAAGAACAGCTTATGCATGTTACGCTCAATGATCTCTTCGAGAAGGATCAGCACGGTCTGCTCCTCATCCGGGATCTGTACGATACGCGGCAGACCCGTCGGCACCTGCACCGCCGCAAAATCCGCACCATTCTTCTTTTTGTTCTTC
>JAGCXZ010000198.1 GCA_017961065.1 Lachnospiraceae bacterium | reverse complement strand
CCGCTGCCGTAGAGCGCGACAGGCTCGGGCGCCTTTAAGGGGAAGGTCTCGTCCCGCTTTAAGAACAGGGTGCAGGCTGCACCGTTCTCCCGCAGGAATTGGTTGTGCTTTTGTTCGTAGTCCTGAAGTTGCATTGTAGTTCCTCGAATCTGTTTATTTTCTACATCACTCGTAGCGTAGCGCATCTATAGGATTCATGCGGGCGGCTTTGTTGGCGGGATAGAAGCCGAAGAAGACGCCGATCGCAAGCGAGAACAGGAGCGATACCAGAATGCTGGTCACGGAAGGCGATGCCTCGTATCCGAGCAGTTTGGCGCCAAGCGCGCCGCCGCCGACACCGAGCAGAACGCCGAAGATCCCGCCGACCAGACACAGTACCATCGCTTCCACGATGAACTGCAGCCGGATGGAACCGTTCGTGGCGCCCAGTGCCTTTCGGGTACCGATCTCTCTGGTCCGTTCCGAAATGGAAACCATCATGATGTTCATAACGCCGATGCCGCCGACCAGCAGCGAGATCCCGGCAATAACGGAGATCGCGATCGACACCTTATCCATCATATCTGTCATCGTGGATATCATGGACTCTAAGCTGAACGCACCGACCTCCATATATTTGTTGTTGTGATACCATCTGTCAAAGAAACGCTTGGTCTCTGCAATGAACGAATTGGTATCTACACCCGTCTGTGTCACCACCGTGAAATCGGTGTATTTGCCGACCATATGATCCTGCTTCTGCGCATACCCGATCGGCACAAAGATATTTGTCTGTGTGTCTTTCGCAGATGTGAACGACATCATGGTCTGCTCGTATTTGTATACACCGGTGATCGTCAGTGTGTAAAAATCACGGCCGATGAGTACCTCGACTTCCTGGCCGAGTGCCGCCTCCTGATCCCCGGCAAACAGGTTGTTTACGAAGTAATCCGATACGAGTGCGACTGCCTTGCCGTTTGCAAGCGCTCTCGCAGACAGCCCGCTTCCGGTCAGGACATCCACCTTGGTGCCCTTAAAGTATCCGTCATTGACGCCGATCAGCGCAACATTGGCATAGGCCGTTCCGCGGGTGACCTGCCCCGTTCCGAGGGACTCGGTAAGAGACAGCGTCTTTACTTCGTTCGGGAAATTCTCCGCATAAGCCTGCAGCATATCTTTCGTAAAATAGTCACTTTCCGTCGGCTCACGGTATCTGTCCGGTCCGCGGAACCGCATACCGGAATCCGTTTCCTCATCCTCCGTTTCCTTCTGCTGCAGACCAACCATGATGTTGTTGGCACCCATGGATTCCATGGAGGAGGAAATGGAATTGGACAGGGAATTACCCACGGTTACGATCGCGATCACGGAACCGATGCCGATGATGATCCCGAGCATTGTCAGCAGGGAACGCATTTTATTGGAAAGCAGCGCTGTAAAGGCCAGCGCGATGTTTTCAAGAATCAGCACGCTTGCCACTTCCTTTCCTGCAGCCTGTGATCCTGCCGTCTTTTAATGTCAGGATCCGCTGTGTTTCTTCCGCCAGTTCCGGTGAGTGCGTGATCAGGATGATCGTCTTGCCCTGCTCCTTGTTGAGCCGGTGAAAGATGTCCATGATCATGCGTCCGGTCTCGGAATCGAGCGCACCCGTAGGCTCATCCGCAAGGATGATCGCGGGATCGTTTGCCATCGCTCTTGCGATCGCAACACGCTGCTTCTGTCCGCCGGAGAGTTCATCGGGAGAGTGCTTCATACGCTCTTCCATGTCCATCATGCGCAGCAGCTCGATCGCGCGGCTCTTGCGCACGCTGCGTGATTTTCCCGCATAGAGCATCGGAAGTTCCACATTCTTAAGGGCCGTGGTCCTGGCCACCAGATTATAGGTCTGGAATACAAATCCGATCTCATTGCAGCGGATCGCAGACAGATCCCGGTCGTCTGCCCGGAACATATCAACCCCGTTGAGGCTGTATTCTCCCTCCGTCGGGCGATCCAACGCGCCGATCATATTCATCAGCGTGGATTTTCCCGACCCGGACTGTCCGACGATCGCCACAAATTCCCCCTTACTGACCTGGAGATCGATGCCGTGCAGCACCTCCAGTTCATTCGGTTGTCCGATGAAGTAGCGTTTGACGATCTGCTTCATGTCAATGATCACTTCTGCCATAACCGTCTCCCGCCTAGAATCCGAACATCATCTGCATGTCAGACATATCGAATTTTCCGTCATCCGGGATGATCACCGTCATCCCTTCTTTGATCTCATCGGAAATCACCTGTGTATAATAATCTCCCTCCATACCGATCTCAACGACGATATCCCGCCGGTTCTGCTGCGGCATACCACTCTGCCCCGGCGGCTGCTTGCCGTCCGGTGCCTCAGGTTCCCCGTCCTGCACGGTATTCTCACCGTTGATCTGCAGAACAGGCATGCTCTTATCTGTAGGTGCCCCTGCTGGCGCACCGTTCTCATCCACTACAGTGATATAGTACTGACCATCCGCATTTGTCTGGATCGCATCGTAGGGAACCGTTAAAACATTGGAAACCTGGTCGATCACGATGTTCAGTTTCGCCGACATTCCGATCTTGATCCGCGGGTCCTCCGTCCGTACCGTGATCGTTACCTCATAATCCACGTTGCTGCTCGACTGCGCGTTGGAAGCAGTCGTCTGCGCACCGGCAGACATCGTTGTGGACGTCGGTGCGATAAAGGAAACAAATCCTTCCAGCTCATCGTCTCTTGTCGCATCCGTTTTGATCACAACACGCTGCCCGAGCTTGACATCGGGAATGTCATACTCATCTATCTTTGCGGATATCTTCATCGTATCCGTATTCTGAATGGTCATAACGGTACCGCCGGCAAACCCGTTGCCTTCCTCGACATCCACCTTGGTCACGATGCCGCTGATCGGTGCCGTCAGCACATAGTTCTCCAGTTTTTCCTGTGCGTCCTCGATCTGTCTGGCGTAGTTGCGGGCCTGGTCTCCGGCTTTGATCGCTTCGATCTCATGATCTTCGTCCGCCTTTGTCAGCGTGTTGCCGGAAGAACCGAGCATCTGACCCTGCGTTTGAACGGCAGCGTTGTAATTGTTCTGCGCAGATTGCTCGTTCGTATAAGCATTGTAGACTTCATTCTCCAGAGATGAGATTGTAACCGCATCCGCACCTTCGTCTTTCGCTTCCTGCAGCCTGCGTTTCGCATCTCCGTACCAGTCACAGGCTTCATAAAGGGCCTTCAATGCCGATTCGACTTTCTCGGACTGGTTCATCAGCTGGTTGGCCTGATCGGTATATGTATACAGATAGGAACGATCGCTCGCGCGGGATTCCACAGCCTGCAGGCGTTTGCTCTCGGCCAGATCTTCCTGGAGCTGTTCGATCGTCTTATTGATGGCGTCCGTAGAGAAGATCACGAGCGTATCGCCCTTATTCACGTGGTCGCCGACATCTGCAAAAACGGCATCGATCGTCGGATCCTTGGCCGTACTCGTAACCGTTCTGACATCCGAGGCCTCTATGATACCTGTTGTCGTAATGGAATTGGTGATATCCCTGGTCTCGATCGTATCCGTCGTCTCATTCATCTGATTCAGCATGGACTCGGCCATTTCTTTGGCCGGTCTGATCACACGGAAATAAACGAAGAGAATAAGCGCGGCCAGAATGCCCAGAACCACAAGCCAGATGATGCGCTTTTTACGGCGCTTCTGCTTGTACGGATCAACAGGTTTCTTTTCACGCCGTTTCACGGGCCGTGAATTTGCTTCCTGCGATCCCGCGGGATGCTCATGCCGGGATTCCGCCTTTGCCGTGTTCTGTAAAGCATGTTCCGGTTCCGCTTCGTTGAGATCGATCGTTACGAGATCCTCATCCGAATCGTCCGCACCGGGCACGACCTGTGCCGTTTTCGGTTTCTGCACATTCGCCGGCTGATTCGCCTGCGCTGCAGACTGAACCGGCTTTGCTTCCTCCGGTTGATTCGCCTGCGGTGCAGACTGGGCCGGTTCAGGCTTGTTCGCCTGTGCCGCATTCTGTGCTGTCTGCGCGGTCTCTGTCTTCTGTTCGGCTGCCGCCTTCAGCTCCGCAGCCTGTAAATTCTGTTCCCTGTTATCCACTTGAGCCCCTCCCGGATCGCATATCTGCAGGCCTTTTTCGTTCTGGTTCACCGTGTGTCCTGCAGAAAAGGGTCGAAAACGCCCTATCTTGTATATATTAGCATATCGAAAGCCGAAAATCTACTATATTTAGTGGTGAGAAAATAAAAAAAGAATGAAGAAAAAAAGACATAAAAAAAAGAGCGTCTGCGCGCTCAGATCTCATCATGCATGCCGCTGATGAGCAAGATCAGTTTCTCCCGCGCCGTCTCATTGAAAGCAGCCAAAATCTTATCCGCGCTCCTTTGCGAACAGTGCCTGCTGATCGCCTCCGCAAAGGTTACTTTTTCTGCTGTTACGGTCCTGACCGCGTTTGCGATCGGACTTAAATACTGCATGGCATCAAAATCATCCGTTTTCACGGTATCAAAAAAAGCGGACAGCTCCGCAAACTCCGCTTCAAAGCGCGCATCATCCGAACGCATGTCGTCCGGGCGCACATCATCCGATTGGTCCTGCTCTGCAGCCGGTGAAGGCTGCAGAGCAAGGAAATCCGCAAAGGACAACT
>JAGCXZ010000197.1 GCA_017961065.1 Lachnospiraceae bacterium | reverse complement strand
TTGGAAAAGATCTTGTCGATCGTGATCTCCTTGTCAAGGTAGAGATCCTCGAATTCGACATCCAGGCGCGGCAGAAAGAAGTAGGCTACGATCCCCAGCAAAACCGCCGGGATCAGGAAGATGAAGTTCATCAGATAGAGCCCCGCTGCGCATAAAAGAACCGCCAACGCGATTACTACAATCCTGAGAACCTTCGTCAGCGGATTCTGTTTTCTTGCAACCATGTATTCCACGTACGCTTCGTTCATAACCAAAACCTCAAAATACAATTACTAGCATTATAGCATTACATTCAGCCACATGCAACTATCACCGGAGATTATCCTCCGCGTTGCCCGCGCCTGTGATCTGTGATAGATTAAGATGGTAAGAAGGAGCAAAATCATGCGATTAAACGAACTGGAACGATTCGATACGGTCACGATCCAATGCCATGATAATCCGGATCCCGACGCTCTGGCTTCGGCATTCGGTCTGTACCGGTATTTTACGCAGAAGGACAGGGAGGTGCGCATCATCTACAGCGGGCCTTATCAGATCCGTAAATCCAACCTCATCCTGATGATCAGTGAGCTGAAGATCCCTGTTTCCTACTATCCGGCAGACGCGGGAAGGATCAACGGACTGCTGCTCACCGTCGACTGCCAGTACGGACAGGGCAACGTCACAAAACTCGAGGCAGACGAGTATGCGGTGATCGACCACCACAACGGTACCTCCGCCCTTCCGCTCAACGAGATCCGTCCCGAACTCGGCGGCTGTTCCACGCTCATCTGGAAAATGCTCTCTGAGGAAGGCTATGATGTCCTGTCGGACAGGCCGCTCTGCACGGCCCTGTATTACGGTCTGATGACCGATACCGGCAGTTTCTCCGAGATCTCGCACCCGCTCGACAGGGATATGCGCGACACGCTGATCTGCAACGAATCGCAGATCCGGCTGTTCACCAACAGCAACATCTCTCTTGAGGAAATGCGCATCACCGGGGAAGCCCTTGCAGGATATACCTGTATCAGCAGCTATAACTGCGGGATCCTCGAAGCGGATAACTGTGACCCGAACATCCTCGGGATCATCAGCGACATGGCGCTCCAGGTCGCGGAGTTCAGCATCGTTGTGGCCTTCGGACATGTGTCCGGCGGTTATAAACTGTCCGTGAGAAGCTGTATCAGGGAAGTGATGGCGGATGAATTCGTACAGGCGCTTACCGAAGGCGTGGGCTCCGGCGGCGGCCACAGTTTCAAGGCCGGCGGCTTTATCAGCGAAGACAGGCTGCAGGAAGTCTGCTCCGATACCCCGATCCGGGATTATCTGGATCGAGCGATCCGGGGCTATTTCGAATCCTTCAGCATCATCCATGCTTCCGAATACAGTCCCGACATGAAGCTGTTCCAAAGATACAAAAAGAATCCGCTGCCCCTCGGATACATCGATCCTGCGTCCTTTCTGGATAAAAACACCCGGATCAAGGTCAGGACGCTTGAGGGCGACACGGATCTGGTCGTTGACGGCAGTTTCTACCTGATGGTTGGGATCCTCGGAGAAGTATATCCGATCGCTGCCGCAAAGTTTGATAAGAGTTACCGGAAGACGGATGAACGGTTTGAGGGCGAGTATTCCTATGTCCCGCGGATCTACACCGAGCCGGACAATACGGCCCATGATCTCACGGACCGCATCAGATCCTGCATTCCGACAGGAACCTCCTATATCCTTGCAGCGGAACTTGACAGGAAAGTCAAGGTCTTCACGAAATGGTACGAGGAAAAGTACATGAAAGGGCAAAAGGGTGATTTCATCGCCTGCCGCGAAGATGATGTGCATGATTTTTACGTGATCCGCAGGGACATCTTCTTCAAAACCTACTCTCCCGCTTAGCGGATGCCCTGTTCTCCCGTATCATCAATACTGTATTTATCGCAGATGCCGCGGTCAGGCGCAAAGCCTTCCAGCAGGGCATCTGCTTTTTTGATCATTTCACCGTACGTCAGGATCGGCACATTGTAATAGGTATCCGGCGAATAGACCGAGAGCAGCACAACGCTCTTCTCATCCTTGCCGATCGCCGCGATCTCTCCGCGCGGAAGTCTTGAGAGCAGGTTGAAGTTCTCATCAAACACGCGGTTTTCGAGAATATATACACCGGCCCTTGCCAGATACGGGAAACTTGTATGCATCATAACGATCCCCGTATTGTAAAGTTCCCTGATCCTCTTTCCGGTCGATGCGTCAAAGATATAGAGCACGCCGTCATCGGAACTTACCGCCGCATATTTCCCATCATCCGAAAGCTCCGTAAAGTCCACGCTGATCTGATCGATCCCTTCAAATCCGGACGTATCGATACCGGTCTCCGGATGGCCCTCAAACGGCGTTGCGTCCCCGATGCTGCCCGTGGCATTACATGCAGCGGCTTCCGGCGAATAGATGACGATCCTTTCGCTGTCAACGTAGCGGACATAAAACCGGTCATTTCTGCAGACCGCATGGGAAATGGTGCCCTCGTTATGGCCGTAAAGGGAAAAGGTCTTTTCCACATCCGAAAACAGGCCCTCTAAGAAAAAGCTGCCCGAACGGTCCAGGATCACGCAGCCCTCTTCGTAGGGAAGCGTGCAGACGGCATCCATATAGCCGCTGATCGCGTTGGTGATCGCAAGATCATCATCGAGCACATAGGCCAGCCTGTCGGAGATCACCATCAGACCGTCGCCTCCGTAAAACATCTCGTAAAAGCCCGTTCCCGCAAGGTCGGCATCCGTCTTTGTTCCGTTCTCATCCACGGCTGTCAGCACCGTACTCTGCGCGCCCATCATCTCCGTCTGATCGTTTTCTGCGCAAATGTAGAGCACCCCGTCATGGCAGGCAACCGCGTCCGCTCCCGCCGGTTCGCACTCGCATAGGTTACCGGTCCTGCCGGCGGTTAAATCGATGAGCCCCGCCCGGGTCGTATCAAACCCGCTGACCGCAAAGGCTGCCTGCGTTCCGTCCGATGCAAAAGAAACATCCTCCACCCAGTAGTCCGGATCGTCGATCCCGCATGCATCAAGAGAAAGGAAGAAGGCCTCGTCAAGCCCTTTGTAACCGGTTATGCCGTCAGCAGAAAAAACGAGTGTTATTTTCGCATCGGGCCCGTAAAACAGGTCTTTGCAATCCTGCAGCAGGATCGTCTCCTCCCCTGTTTCCGGATCCAGATATACCGCTTCCAGCGCATCGTTCAGATAGACAACGCCGGTATCATTCAGAACCGCATAATCGCTGTATTCGCTCTCTATGCGGCAAAGTTCTTTGTCTTCTTCGATATCCGTCACGCAGAAATACCCTTCACAACATGCCAGCGCGCGCTTTCCGTCTTCGGAGACAAAGAAGCCCCTGACATCCTGCGGGACCTTAAAACTCTCTGTCGGAAAATAGCTGTTTTCCACCTCATACGGCGCCACGGCACTTGCAAGCGCATAGTAGGCGTCTGC
>JAGCXZ010000196.1 GCA_017961065.1 Lachnospiraceae bacterium | reverse complement strand
TCAATCTGATCCCGGAGCCGGAAAAACTCCTTCCGGCCTTTGGCGTCTACTATTCGCGTGTACTCCATATGGGGCAGGAGTACCGGGCGATCACGACCCTCGGCTGCAAACCCACGATCGACGGGAGCAAGCCACAGGTGGGCGTGGAGAGTTATCTCTATCATTTTGATGAAGAGATATACGGTGATTTTCTCTATGTTTCCCTGTATCATTTCGTCAGGGAAGAAATGAAGTTTGAAAGTGTCGGGGCGCTGAAGGAACAGATGCAGCGCGATATCGCATCGGGCGAGGCCTGGCACAGGGAGCATCTATGATTCGTTTTACCGGAAAAATCATAAAAGGCTTGTCAAGAGTCGTATTCAGCCGGAGCCTGGCTTTTCTGCTGATGATTTTGCTGCAGCTCCTTGTTCTGGTCGGCGGCAGTATCTATCTTGCCGGGAAATTCCCCTACATCTATTACGCGTTTTCGGTGGCTGCGGGGATGGTCCTGATCAAGATCATCAATGCGGACGAACCGGCGGAATTCAAACTGACCTGGGCCGTGATCATCATCGTGCTTCCGGTCCTCGGCATCACGCTGTATTTCTTTAACGCATCCAACTGGGGGCTTGTGGGACTCAAGCACAGGGTTGAGAACGAACTGCTGGTCAGCAGGCATCTGGTCCGTACATCCGAGGGGACGAAGAAAGCGCTTCTGGACCAGCCGAAGGTCTTTCAGCATTTTGCGTACTATATGAGCGAAAAATGCAGTTTTCCGACGTTTCACAACACGGAAGTCACCTACTATCCGACGGGAAAAGAAAAGCTCGAGGCGCTGATCGAAGAACTGAAAAAGGCGAAGAAGTTCATCTTCATCGAATATTTCATCATCGGCAGGGGTGAGATCTGGGACCGCGTTTTTGAGATCCTGAAGGAGAAAGTGCAGGAAGGCGTGGAAGTCAAAGTCATGTACGACGGCCTTTGCTCGCTGCTTAAGCTCCCGTACCGCTACCCGAAGAAACTCGGGGAATACGGGATCGAAGCCAAGATGTTTGCTCCGCTGATCCCGTTCCTGTCCACCGCGCAGAACAACCGCGATCACCGCAAGATCGTCGTGATCGACGGGAGAGTGGCATTTACGGGCGGCGTGAACCTGGCGGATGAATATGCGAACCTGAAAGAGGTGTACGGTCACTGGAAGGATGTGGGCATCAAACTGGAAGGCAGGGCCGTCATGGCCATGACCAGGCTCTTCATCCAGAACTGGAACCTCTACGGTAAGATCGAAGTGGATTATGAGAAATATCTGGACGAGACCAATCATATCCCGCATTACGAACACAACGGTTTCGTGATCCCCTCCGGCGATATGCCGACGGACAAACTCGAGACCGGCAAGATGGTCTATGCCGATCTGTTCACGAACGCGACGGAGTATGTCCACATCATGATGCCGTATTTCATCATCGACAGGGAGTTCTTCTCCACGATCCGTTACGCATCGATGCGCGGCGTGGATGTCAGGCTGATCCTGCCGCATATCCCGGACAAAAAGGCGGCGTTTTCCATTGCCAGATCGTTCTACCCGGATCTGCTGGAAGCAGGCGTTCGAGTGTACGAATACACACCGGGATTCGTGCATGCCAAAGTCATGGTATCGGATGATACGGTTGCCACGGTCGGTTCCGTCAACCTGGATTACCGCAGCTTCTACCATCACTTTGAGAACGGCGTTTATCTCTATGACACCTCCGTGACGGGGCAGATTGAAGAAGATTTCCAAAAAACCATGGCGCAAAGCATGGAAGTTGATATAAACTATTATAAGAGCATCCCTGTTTTGTCCAGGGCATGCGGGCGTGTGCTTCGTTTATTCGCACCGCTCATGTAGGGTGACAGGATCCAAAGGTCACCCATAACCAGGAGAATCATATGATCGCAGGAGTACTCATGTCACTGGCCGGCGGACTTTCCCTGTTCCTGTTCGGCATGCATGTGATGAGTGAGGGAATTGAAAAAGCGGCCGGCGCGAAGATGAGGTCCATCCTCGAATTCTTCACGACCAACCGGTTCACGGGCATGCTCGTGGGTCTGTTCTTCACTGCGGTCATTCAGTCTTCTTCCGCGTGTACGGCACTCGTCGTCGCGTTCGTTAATTCCAATCTGATGTCACTTTCACAGGCTGTCGGCGTGATCCTCGGTTCCAACATCGGTACGACCGTCACCTCACAGCTTGTTTCTTTTAACCTTTCGGCTTACGCACCGGCGATCTCGCTGCTTGGCGTGATCTGCCTGCTGTTCATCAAAAAGCCCTTTGTCAAAAAGATCGGTCAGGTTCTGATCGGTTTCGGCGTTCTGTTCATGGGTCTGACAAATATGAAGGATGCCATGAGCGGCATCAAGGAAATGCCTGCGGTAACGGAAGCGTTCCTGTCGCTGCAAAACCCGTTCCTTGCGATCCTGCTCGGATTGATCGTTACAACGGTCGTGCAGAGTTCCTCCGTGACGGTTTCCATCACGCTGCTGATGGCGTCTCAGGGGCTGCTGCCGCTATCGATCTGTCTGTACATCATCCTCGGCTGCAACATCGGCGCCTGCTCCACAGCCATGCTGGCGAGCCTGTCCGGTAATAAGATGGCCAAGCGTGCGGCGCTGATCCATCTGCTGTTCAACGTGATCGGAACGATCATCATGTTCGTGATCCTGCAGTTTGCGATGGATCCCGTTGTGAACGGCATCATGGCCGTGTCCGGCAACGACATGGGCAGATGCGTCGCGAACGCGCACACGATCTTTAAGATCTTCCAGGTTCTGATCCTGTTCCCGTTTGGCGGCGGACTTGTGAAACTGACCTACATCCTGGTTCCCGGCGAAGACGAGAAGATCGGCTACCGTGCAAACATGCAGCTGAAGTACATCGGCGGCAAGAACATCTTCTCACCGGCAACGGCGGTTATTGAGGTTGTAAAAGAGCTTGACCGTATGGCGACGCTTGCAAGCGAGAATCTCAACAGAGCCATGAACGCCCTGATCACGCTGGATGAAGAGGATATTAAGGAAACCTATGAAGTAGAACAGAATATCAACTATCTGAATAAAGAGATCACACATTTCCTTGTGAAGATCTCGCAGATCAACCTGCCTGTTGAAGATGCCAAGAGCATCGGTGCGCTCTTCCACGTGGTGAACGATATCGAGCG
>JAGCXZ010000195.1 GCA_017961065.1 Lachnospiraceae bacterium | reverse complement strand
GACGGAGCACCCGGAATTCGACAAAAGCGCGATCCGATCCATCGGACTCTGGTGGGAGCGGGACCGGATCGTCGGCGCGGCGATTTACGATATGTATTTCGGGGAAGCCTTCTGTGGAGTTCTGCCGGAGTATGATGCGCTGTACCCGGAAATTCTGGACTACGCCTGCCGGGCGCTGAAGGACGATTCCGGGCTGGCGATTGCCATCAATAATGATAACGCGGCGGAAATAAAGGCTGCTTTACAGGCCGGATTCGAGCGGATCGATCAGAAAGAGACGATCATGGAGCTCTCCCTTGACAGAGATCTCTCATCAAATCTTCCCGGGGGACTGCAGCTTCGGGAAATGGATCAGATCGCAGATCGGGTTGCTCTTGAGTGGTTGTTCTGGCAGGGCTTTGATCATGGGGACGACCGGGAAGCGTTTGAACGTTCGCTGGATCATGTTCCGCATGTCCGAAGGCATTTCAACAAAGCCCTATGCCTCTCCGCCGCGGATCCTTCCGGAGAGCCGGTATCGCACTGCTCCCTCTGGTTTCATCAGGATACGGACTATGCCTATGTAGAGCCGGTCTGCACGATTCCGGGTTACCGCGGTAAAGGCATTGCCGCCGCGCTCCTTTCGGAAGCTTTTTCACGCGCAAAAGCTTTAGGTGCAAAGAAAGCCTATGTGATTTCCGATCTCCCCTTTTATGAAAAGCTCGGCTTTCAAAAAGCACAGCATTACTCGTTTTATCGGAAAGAAAAGTAAGAAAAGCCCTTGACTCTCACACTGTGGCAGGCATTAAGCTTGACGTGAGCTCAAAAAACAGCAACAGGAGGTACCGCCATGCTGAAGATCGGAGAATTTTCAAAACTGTCCAGAGTCAGCGTCAGAATGCTCCGCCACTATGATGAGATCGGCCTTTTGAAACCGGCCGAGATCGACCGCTTCACGGATTATCGGTATTACAGAGAGGATCAGCTTCCTATGGCAGGACGCATTGCAGCCCTGAAGGATATGGGCTTTTCCCTTGCGGATATCGTCAGGATCCTTGAAGTTTATGATGACCGTGAGAAAATGGAGCAATTCTTTTCTGCCAGGCAGGAAGAATTAGAGGCCTTATCAAAGGATACCGCATATAAGCTGACGCTTCTGGACGCAGCCAGAAAAAGGCTGAGAAAGGAAGAAGACATGAGTTATAACGTTACCCTTAAGACTATCCCTGAACGCTACGCCGCGACCATCCGGATGACAATCCCCCGTTATGAAGATGAGGGCATGATCTGGGGCAAGCTGGCAGAAGAGACCTGCCGGATGAATCTCGTGGAGGACGATCCCTGCCTGTGTGCGGTGACCTATCTCGATGGCGAGTACAAGGAAGAAAACGTGGAGATGATGGCGTGGAAGACCGTCAGGGGAAGTTATCCGGACACAGAGCATGTGAAGTTCCGCACGCTGCCGGAGGTCACGGTCGCAAGCTGCACCTACCAGGGCAGCTATACCCAGATCACGGATGTTTACACTGCGGTGATCGCATGGATGGAAGCAAACGGCTACGAGCCTGCTGAACCGATGTTCAACATCTATCACGTCAGTCCGCATGAGACACAGAATCCTGATGAGTTTGTGTCGGAGATCTGCTATCCGGTGAAAAAGAAATAAGAGATTTTGCGGTGATTCTATGCCCCGGTCCCTAAAAGGCCGGGGCCATCGCTCATCCTGATGAGGCCGCCAAATTTGAAAGAATAAACTCGGAGGACAGAGGAATGGCTTTTGATTTCAAGAAGGAATATAAGGAATTCTACATGCCGAAAAACAAGCCCGGCATCGTAACGGTTCCGAGCATGAATTATATCGCGGTCCGAGGGCAGGGCGACCCCAATCAGGAGGACGGCGAGTACAAGCAGTCCATCGGGCTGCTGTACGGCGTCGCATTTACCATCAAGATGAGCAAAATGGGGGATCATCGCATCGATGGCTATTTCGATTACGTCGTTCCTCCGCTGGAAGGCTTCTGGTGGCAGGACGGTGTTCAGGGCATTGACTATGCGCATAAAGATGCTTTTCAGTGGATCTCCGTGATCCGTCTGCCCGATTTCGTGACCGCGGATGATTTCGCGTGGGCCGTCGGGGAAGCAACGAGAAAAAAGAAGACAGACTTCTCGAAGGCAGAGTTCTTTACCTACGATGAGGGGCTTTGCGTTCAATGCATGCATTCAGGTCCCTATGACGATGAACCCGCTACGGTCGCCCGGATGCATGAATACATGGAGTCCCAGGGATATGTGCTGGACATAACAAGTCAGAGAATGCATCATGAGATCTATCTGAGCGACGCGAGAAAAGTGGAGCCGGAAAGGCTGAAAACTGTGATTCGGCACCCGATCAGGAAAGGATAAGGACAGGACAGATCTGAGCAGGAAATGACAGGACGATTTTCGCTTCATCAGATACAATGATCCCGTCAAGGAAAGGAGGCCGGTCGATGGAGTGGCTTACCAGCATCCGAACAGCAATCGATTATATGGAAGAGCATCTGACTGACAACATCAGTGCGCAGGATGTGGCGGATCGGGTGTATCTTTCTCCGTTCTTTCTTCAGAAGGGATTCTCTCTGATGACCGGATACGGTATCGGGGAGTATATCAGGAACCGAAGGCTGTACCGGGCGGCGTTGGATCTGAAGGAGACGGATGATAAAGTGATCGACATTGCACTTAGGTACGGCTATGAGACGCCGGAGAGCTTTACGAAAGCTTTTTCCCGGTTCCATGGCGCAACGCCATCACAGGTGCGCGGTGGAGCGGCAATCAACACATTCCTTCCCTTGATGATCAAACTATCCATTCAGGGAGGTAATCAGATGGACTACAAAATCACACCGATGTTCCCGTTTAAAGTCATCGGCTTTCAGAAAGTGTTTGACAATGAAACCGCTTACACGGAGATCCCGAAATTCTGGGATGAGATCTGTGAAAAGTATGCTTTGAGCGTGTATGCCGGAAACGCTCCGGCGAATCCCTATGAGCAGGCTCTGGTAGATAACTGCATCGGGGAATATGGCGTCTGTATCGATGATATTGGCGGCGGAAAGTTCCGGTATCTCGTTGCTGGTAAATACACGGGCGGCGATGTACCGGAAGGCATGGTTGTCTATGAATTTCCCAGGAGCGACTGGGCGGTATTCAACTGCATTGGTTCGATCCCGGATGCACTTCAGAGCGTGAACACGCGGATATTCCGGGAGTGGCTTCCCGGCAATCCGGAATATGAGCTTTGCGGCAATGCCAGCGTGGAATGGTATGATTGTGTGAACGGAGAAAAAACCGATCCCGACTACCATAGCGCGATCTGGGTGCCGGTGAAGAGAAAAGAATAATCAGAAATGAACGTCCGTATGGAAATGGATATAGAATATCTCATTCGGATCGTCAACAACGATATGAACATAAAGAAGCGTTTTGCAAAAAACGCGCAGCTCGCACAAAGTGCGATTTCTGGGTTTGGGATGTGTTCCCAACGAGCCGGTGCAAAAATTGGCGCAGGTCCGGATCTGTACACTGCTTGCAAAGTAGTAAACAGCCATCCGGACACTGCTTGCCAATTTGCAAAACCTGTATGGGTAGGCCCTGCTTGCCAAGTACCAAATCATACAGGTATGCATTGCTTGCCAAGTAGTAGATATGGACGGCAATGCACTGCTTGCCAGGTAGTGAAAGTTTGGCGAGCAGTTACGTTGACGCCAAAAACCGTCAACGTGTTTTTGGCGTATTGACAGCAGAATGTTGTGTTGGTATATTTGTATCGGTCCGGAAAAGGGACCTTGGGTGAATCGGGTCTAGCCCGATTCGTTATCGTATCTCTCTTAACAAGGTGAGTTTTCGATTATATAGAGTATCTGTCTGATAGAACAGGTACAGTGGGCTGTAATTGGGGCAGCCACCGGCAGTTTGATCGCCGGGTTACATAGACACCTATCGGTTTTGGCGGGCTTTCGAGCTCGTCTGTCGGTGTGCATCTATGTGACCCGGCTTTTTGTTTTTCACCAAAAGCAAAAAACCTCCGGGTGTCCTACTCACAGTTTTCCGAAATAGACAAAGGAGGTAAAAAGCAATGTCACAGGTATTTCGCGTAGAGCGAACAAAGAATTACACGGTCATGGCCAACTATCATCTGAAGGACAAACGATTGTC
>JAGCXZ010000194.1 GCA_017961065.1 Lachnospiraceae bacterium | reverse complement strand
GTCGCTGTACCCGTATTCCTTCAGGGCTTCATAGATCATCTTGGAACCGGTATTGTCGGAGGTAAAATCAAAATTGTTGATGACAAAGGCCGGCCTGGGGTCTCCCGACTCCGTAGCGACGCGGAACATATCCGCAAGCGCTTCCGAACCGTA
The DNA here is from genome assembly GCA_017961065.1 of Lachnospiraceae bacterium. Taxonomy (GTDB): domain Bacteria; phylum Bacillota; class Clostridia; order Lachnospirales; family Lachnospiraceae; genus UBA2868. Next base: position 10,819 of record JAGCXZ010000194.1, on the reverse strand, counting down.
GTCAAAATCATGGTTGCCGAATGTTACGGCATCATACCCCATTCTGCCAAGCATCCTGATCTCAGGCGCATCCGTTGTATAGAGCACCTGATAGAGCGTCCCCATCGGGTAGTCGCCCGCATCCACAACAAGCGTGTCGGGGTTTTGGGCCCGCTTCCTGTCGATCAGGGTCTTCAGGCGTGCAAATCCGCCCGCTTCCACGACTTCCGCACCGTGCTGCATGCCCCTTGTCGTAATATAGCCTTCCAGGCAGGAATGCAGGTCATGCGTGCAAAGCAGATCCACTGCTTTGCGATCTCCCGCGGTATCAGCCGCTGCATGCATCGTAAATACGCCTGCAGCAAGCAGAACCGTCAGCACCAGAAATGCGGTGACGCCCTTTATATATTTACATAATTTCTTTCCGATATTTCTATGTTCCAATTTTCCAGTAGCCTTCCCGTAAATTAGTTTACATAATATAATGGTCTGTTTATCTGTTCTTGTATCTCTCGGCCTGCTTAAGCATCTCACGCGCATTCTGCATGACTGCATCCGTCAGCTGCGCACCGGAGAGCATTCTGGCCAGTTCTCTCTCCCGCTCGTTCCCGGTCAGCCGCTTTACCTCTGTAACGGTACGTCCGTCCGTGACTGACTTGCGGATCTCGTAGTGCACATCGGCCATGGAAGCGATCTGCGGCAGGTGTGTGACGCAGATCACCTGATGCTCCGTTGACAGGTCGGAGAGCTTTTCGGATACCTTTCCGGCCGTCACGCCGCTGATCCCGGTATCGATCTCATCAAAGATCAATGTGCTCACATTGTCCTTTTTGGACAGTACCGCCTTAAGCGCGAGCATGATGCGGGAAAGTTCGCCACCCGAAGCCACGTTCACAAGCGGTTTGACTTTCTCACCCGGATTCGTGCTGATCAGGAAGGATACCTGATCGAAGCCATCCGGCGTGATCTTCTCGGGATCCTCCTCCACACGCACTTCAAAGCGCGCATCCAGGAAGTTTAAGTCGATCAGACCCTTCTTCAGTTCCTCCGCCAGAAGGAGCGCTTCGCGTTTGCGGATCGAAGAGATCTCTTCGCAGAGGGTGCGGCACTTCCGTTCGGATTCTGCAAGATCCTTTTGCAGATTGGCGATGTAGACATCGTAATCGTTCAGTTTCTCGATGTTTGCAAGCAGATCCTTGTGATACGCAAGAACGGCTTCCAGCGATCCGCCGTATTTGCTCTTCAGCCTGTTGAGCAGATTTAAGCGCTCTTCCGTCTGCGTGAATTCCTGCTCTTCGAAATAGAGTTCCTTCTCGTAATCCGCAAGCGATCTGTTAAAATCATTCAGCAGGTCATCGATCTGCGTAAGCGTTTCCACAAGATCCGACAGCGCAGGGTCGTATTCCTCCACCGATCTTAACTCCGATACGCCGCGTCCGATCGCGCTTCCCGCGCTCTCACCGGACTCGTATCCGGTACTGAAATGAACCGTCTGCACGGCTTCCGCGATCTTTCTGGCATGCAGCATTTTGCGGTAGTCTGCTTCCAACTGCTCATCCTCACCGGGCGTAACATGCGCCTCTGAGATCTCCTGCTCCTCAAACTGCGCCAGTTCCAGCTCGTGTTCGCGGTTTGCGCTGTGCTCCTGCGCCTCTTCATAGGCATGCTTTTGCTCCGTATAGGTCTGATAAGCCGTACGCAGCTCTTTCAGCAGTTCCTCACACGGCGCGCCACAATAGGCATCCAGGATCTCGCGGTGTTTCTTTTCATACAAAAGGGACTGGTGCTCATGCTGTCCGTGGATATCGATGAGAACCCCCGCAAGCTCGCGCAGCGCGCCCGCCGATACATTCTCACCGTTCACCCTGCAGATACCGCGGCCGTTCGTGATCTTTCGCTGCATCACGATCAGACCGTCTTCTTCGGGCAGCTCCAGCTTGCGCAGGATTTCCTCCTGCTCCGGCGTTTCGACCGTAAAGACGAGTTCACAAAGCGCGTAGTCCGCATCTTCCCTGACCACATCCTTTGGCATGCGCTTTCCGAGCGTGAAATTCACGGCATCAATGATGATCGATTTGCCGGCGCCCGTTTCACCGCTTAAGATATGCAGTCCCTTATCCAGTTCTATCTCCACATCATCGATCAACGCGATGTTTTTGACATGTATGCTCTGTAACATAGGTCTCCTGTTTATTTTTTCCAGATTTCGTTCAGTTTGCCGATCACATCCTGCGCGTCCTCGACGGAACGAACCGCGCACATGATCGTATCGTCTCCCGCTATGGTCCCGACGATCGCGCTCAGTTCCATGGCATCCATTGCGGCCGCAACAGCCATGGCCATACCCGATACGGTCTTGACCACTAAAATGTTCATGGCCAGGTCCATGGAAACCACTCCGTCACGGAACACGCGGATATATTTCTCGCTCAGGCCGCTCCTGCCTTCCCCGTGCTGCGCGTAGTGCTGCCTGTTATTGCCGGCTCCCGCGACCTTGACCAGATGCAGCTGTTTGATATCGCGTGAAACGGTCGCCTGCGTCACGGCAAAACCCGCTTCCCGTAAGCGCTCCGCGAGTTCTTCCTGCGTCTCAACCGCGTTTTTTGTGATGATCTCTAAGATCTTTTCGTGGCGATCGTTCTTCATGTCTCATCCTTTCCTTCGGGGCTGAACATCTTCCGTGCAAGGAGGTTCAGAAAGCTTTCTTTGTTCAGCCGGATCAGTTTCGTGTCGATCCCGGCCCGTCTGATCGTTATGCTCTCATCCGGGTAAAGCTCGAGTTCCCTTCCTCCGTCAAAAGAAGCAGCCGCGTGGCGTCCGTCCCCGGGGTTACGTTCCGAGATCCTGATGCGGATCACGTCATCCGCCGAAAGCACGATCGCACGCGTATTGAGGTTGTGCGGACAGATCGGGGTTAAAAGGATCGCCATCGCATCGGGCTCCACGATCGGACCGCCTGCCGAAAGATTGTAGGCCGTCGAACCCGTCGGCGTGGAAACGATCATACCGTCCGCCGTATAGGTACCAAGCAGCATCTCGTTGACAAAGATCTCAAAGTGCAGGATCTTTAAGGATCCCGTCCTCGTGATCACGATATCGTTCAAAGCGTCAAGTTCCGGCTCATTCCTGCAGGTTCCGGACAGCATCATACGGTTTTCGATCTCAAAATCACCCGCGATCAGACGGTCCAGCATCTTTTCCAGATGTGCCACCTCGATCTCTTCGAGAAAGCCGAGCGTTCCGAGGTTCACACCGATCATCGGCACGCTGCCCGCGATCAGTCCCGCCGCACGGATCATGGTACCGTCCCCGCCGGTCACGATCACGCACTCCGTACCCTGCGGAAGCACAAAGTCTTCTCTGGAAGGGTTATCCGATAAGACCTCACAGGTGCAGGTGCATCCCTTTCCCTGCAAATAGGCACTGATCTTCTTTGAGACCGCTCCGCCCTGATCCTTGTTCTCATTTGTCAGAATATGAAAGGTTTTCATGTCTTACTCCAATGCGCCGTGCGCCTGCGTTACCAGTTCATGAATGGTCTGTATTATGTCAACTGAATTATTGCCTTCGTTCGCGTTATTTTCACTATTGTTAAGTTCTTGTTCTTGCGTTATGTCAACCGCATCCGGATCCGAACCGCTCTTTTTCAGGTAAGCCAGATATTCGATGTTTCCTTCCGGCCCCTTGATCGGCGAATACGTCAGGCCGAGGACCGTGAACTGATTGTCGGTGCAGTACTGCATGACGGAACGGATCACTTCCTCGTGCACGGATGCGTCCCGTACCACGCCCTTCTTGCCGACTTTTTCCCTGCCCGCTTCAAACTGCGGCTTGATCAGGCAGACCATCGAAGCACCATCTTTTAACAGCGGATACGCCGCCGGCAGGATCTTGGATAAAGAGATGAACGAAACGTCCACACTCGCAAAATCGATCGGCTCTTTGATCTGCTCCGCGGTCACATAGCGGAAGTTCGTCTTTTCCATGCAGACAACGCGCGGATCGTTCCTGAGTTTCCAGTCAAGCTGCCCGTGTCCCACATCGATCGCATAAACCCTGCTTGCCCCGTTCTGCAGCATGCAGTCCGTAAATCCGCCGGTGGAGGCGCCGATATCCATGCAGACCGCCTGATCGAGCGTGATCGGAAACGTCTGCATCGCCTTTTCGAGTTTCAGGCCGCCGCGGCTCACATACTTTTGCACATGATCGCGGACCGTCAGTTCCAGCCCCTCTGTCTCAAACATCGTGCCGGCCTTGTCCTCACGCTGCCCTGCCACAAAGACGTTGCCTGCCATGATGATCGCCTTGGCTTTCTCCCTGCTTTGCGCATAGCCCTGCTGTACCAGAATGACGTCCAGACGTTCCTTCATTGGCACAACCCCACATATTCCGTGATGATCCGCTTGAGTACGGAATCGTCATCGATCCCGGTCTCCCGCTTGAGCAGTTCGACATTTCCGTGTTCGATATAGTCATCCGGCAGCGCGATCACCAGCACTTTTGCCGGAAGTTCATGCTCTGATACATAGTCAAGCACCTTTTCACCAAAGCCGCCCGTCTTGACGTTTTCCTCGAGTGTCACGATCAGCTTGTGATTTTCCGCAAGTTCCGTAACCGTCATCTCGTCGATCGGCTTGCAGAACCTGGCGTTGATGAGCGAGCAGGAAAAGCCTTTTTCCTTTAGCGCATGCCGTACGTTCTCCGCCGTCTTGACCATGCTGCCGATCGCAAGGAGCGCGATGTCCTCTTCCTCGTAGATCACTTCCGCCTTGCCGTAGCTGATCGGTGCGCGGAAATCCTCCAGCCCGTCATAGGCCAGTCCTCTCGGATAGCGGATCGCCACGGGACTCACCATGGTCAGAGCATATTTCATCATATCCGACAGTTCCCACTTGTTTTTGGGCGCCATCAGCGTGATATTCGGTACGGACGATAAGAAGGACATATCAAACAGGCCCTGGTGCGTTTCCCCGTCGCTTCCCACAAGCCCTGCCCTGTCGATCGCAAAGATCACCGGCAGGTTCTGGATGCACACATCATGCAGCACCTGGTCGTAGGCACGCTGCAGGAACGAGGAATAGACCGCAACGATCGGGCGCATGCCGCCCGCCGCAAGTCCTGCCGCAAAAGTCACCGCATGTTCCTCGGCGATCCCCACATCAAAGAAGCGGTCCGGGTACATGTTGGCAAAGCGCTTCAGGCCCGTTCCGTCAGGCATGGCCGCCGTGATCGCGCAGACCTTGTCGTTCCTTGCCCCGAGTTTGCACATGATCGTTGCAAACACATCGGTATAGTTGGACTTGGTCCGGTTCACGATCGGAAGACCGGTCTCGATGTCAAAAGGCTCCGCGCCATGAAATCTTGCCGGATGCTTTTCAGCAGGCAGAAAGCCTTTGCCCTTCTTCGTGATCACATGAACGAGCACGCACTTCGGGATCTTACGGGCTTCCTTTAGCATGTGCGTCATCGCGTCGATATCGTGGCCGTCAACCGGACCCAGATACGTGATCCCCATGTCCTCAAAGAACATCCCGGGTACGACAAGCTGTTTGATACCGCTCTTGTAGCGCTTGAGCGTATCAACGACCGCTTCGCCCTTGGGGAACTTGACGAGCGTATTCTCCATGCTGACTTTCAGATCGCGGTACGGCTGGGCCGTCCTGATCCTGCGCAGGTATTTGGACACACCGCCGACATTCTCGGCGATAGACATGTTGTTATCATTGAGGATCACGACATAGTTGGTTTTAAGGCGGGAAGCGTTGTTGAGCGCCTCATAGGCCATGCCGCCCGTGAGCGCCCCGTCGCCGATCACCGCATAGATACCGTAATCCTTGTTCTGCAGATCCCTTGCCTTAACCAGACCGAGTCCCGCCGATACGGAAGTGGAGCTGTGCCCCGTATCAAACGCGTCACAGGGGGATTCCTTGCGCTTGGGGAATCCGCTCATCCCGCCGTATTTACGGAGCTCATCGAACCCGTCGCGGCGCCCGGTCAGGAGTTTATGCGTGTAGGACTGGTGCCCGACATCCCATACCACCTGATCTTCCGGGAAATGCATGCAAAGATGCAGCGCCATGGTCAGCTCCACGGCCCCGAGGTTCGAGCCTAGGTGTCCGCCGGTCACACTGATCTTCTGCACGAGAAAATCACGGATCTCCTGTGCCAGCTGCGCATAGTCCCGCGGATCGATCTTCTGTATGTCATTGGGTTCCAGTATCCGGTCCAGAATCATAAAAATCTCCGGTCATTTCATACGATCTGTCAGCGAAGCGATCAGTTCGTTTAAGAAACCGCTCTGAAGGGGAAGCTGCGACAGAAGTTCCTGCGCCTTCTTGGAAAACTGATGCACATCTGCTTCCGCCTGTTCCAGACCTTTTAAGGTAACGTAAGTTATTTTATTATTCTTCTCATCCGATCCGATCGGCTTGCCCAGAACTTCCTGCGTTCCGGTCACGTCCAGAATGTCGTCGCGGATCTGGAAAGCGATCCCGACATTCCTGCCGACCTGCTCCAGTACCGCAGTCTGCACTTCATCCGCGCCTGCCAGCACCGCTCCTGTCATCAGCGCGCTCTCGATCAGCGCCGACGTCTTGAGGGTAAATATAAATAACAGTTGTTCTTCTGTAAGGGCAAGCTGTTTGTTCTCCGCTTCCACATCAAATGTCTGTCCGCCGACCATGCCGTAGATCCCCGCCTTGCGGGCAAGTATCTGCATGGCGGTTGCAACGCGCCTTAACGATCCGTCGGAAGCATCCGCCTGATCAAACGCTCTGCCTGCCGTCTCAAATGCGTAGTTTAACAGCGCATCCCCGGTCAGGATCGCCATGTCTTCGCCATAAACAACATGTGTTGTTTTTTTACCGCGCCTGTATTCGTCGTTATCCATAGCCGGAAGATCGTCATGTACCAGCGAATAGGTATGGATCATCTCGATCGCGGCCATGAACGGCTCCACGATCTTGCCTCTTCCGCCAAACATCCGGAATGTTTCCGCAAGCAGGATCGGACGCAGCCGCTTTCCGCCGGCAAAGAGGCTGTACTCCATTGCCTCCATGACCGTTTCCTGATAGGAGCGTTCGCTCATCGTGCCGTACTGCTTCAGGATCTCTTCCGCTTCCTGACTTCTTTTTGCCAGTTCCTCTTTAAAACTCACTGACTTCACCATCCTCTTCGAGTACCTGCACCTGTTTTTCGACACGGTCGATCTTCTCGGAGCAGGCTTTGAGCAGTTCCATGCCGTCCTTATATACCGCAAACGCATCCTCCAGAGACAGTTCGTCGTCCCGAAGCTGCTCCATGATGGCTTCCACGCTTTCAAACGCGTCTTTTAAAGGCATTTTCTCGAGTTCTTTTTTATTCATGTGTTCTCCTTACCGTACTGTCTGCTGTCACGTGCTCTCCGTCGTCTCAGAGCGTTACGATGCCTATGCGGACTCTTCCACGGACTCTGCTCTCGTTAAGATCACGCCGTCCGATAACTGCAGTTTGATCGCATCGTTTTCCTTAACCTGCGCGGTTTTAATGAGCGGCTTCCCGGATACGGATGCATAGACATAGCCGCCCTGCAGCCTTGAGAGCGGAGACAGCGCATCAAGCGCCGTTGCCTGCATCTGCAGCCTGTGTTTGTCCTGCATGATGCGTTCCCGCATCAGCTGGCGGATCTGCTCGAATAGGTTTACATAATTCATCCGCTGTTCCCTGACTTTCGCCCCTGGGCTCAGCGCCTGCATGCGCAGTTCTAACTGACGCAGCGTATTTTTATCGAGGCGGATCCGATGCAACATCTCATCGCGCATCGCTTCGGCATATCCTTCCAGTCTTGCCTCGAAATCTTCATAGGGAAATACCGTCAGTTCCGCAGCGGCAGAAGGCGTAGGTGCCCGTAAGTCCGCCACGAAATCGGCGATCGTAAAGTCTGTTTCATGCCCGACGGCCGACACGATCGGCACGTTGCAGGCAAAGATCGCTCTTGCCACGATCTCTTCGTTAAAGGCCCACAGATCCTCGATCGAACCGCCGCCGCGTCCGATGATGATCACGTCAACACCGTACGCTTCCAGCGCCGCGATCCCGTCCGCAACGCTCTGCGGTGCCTGCTCTCCCTGTACCGTTGCAGGATAAAGGATCAGCTGCACATACGGGTTCCTGCGGGTCGCGATATTGATGATATCCTGTACGGCGGCTCCCGTCGGTGCGGTCACGATACCGATCGTCTGCGCGTACTGCGGAATGGGTTTCTTATAGGCTTCATCAAACATCCCCATCTCCTGCAGCTGCGCTTTGAGCGCTTCAAAACGTGCAAAAAGATCTCCGGCTCCGTCCTGAACGATCTCTTTTGCATCCAGCTGGTACTTGCCGTCACGCTCGTACACTTCGATGCTGCCGCTCGCTATGATCTGCATCCCTTCCTGCATCGTAAAACGCAGCCCCTTACGGGCGGATGCGAACATCACACAGGAAAGTGTGCCTTTATTGTCTTTCATCGTGAAATAAATGTGACCTGAGGAGTGGTACTTGACGTTGGAAACCTCTCCTTTGACAGAAATAGAACGCAGCATGAAATCCTGCGCGAACATGTTTTTGATATATGTATTAACCTGTCCTACGGCGTAAACATTATTCATTTTCCGTTGACTTAGCCAGTTTGGCGAGGATTCCATTTATAAAAGACGGCGATTCGTCCTGGCCGAACTTCTTGGCCAGTTCCACCGCCTCGTTAATGGCAACGCCAACCGGAATATCCTCATCGTATTTCATCTCATAGACGGCCAGCCGCAGAATGGTCAGATCAACCTTGCCAAGGCGGCTGCTCTTCCAGCCTTTTGCCGCAGAGTCGATCAAAGCATCCAGTTCGGGGATCCTGCTTACGATATTCTCGTATTTGCGCTTCATATACTGCACATCGTCTTCCGGGATCCTGTGAGACTTCTCTTCCTCGTCATCCTCCGTCTGCGGATCCTCGAAGAAATGCTGGATCTGTGCCGGCATATCCTCGATACTGTTGAACTCGATCCGAAACAGCAGTTTGAAAATATCTTCGCGAATCTGCGCTCTGGTCATGCTATGCCTGCCCCGTCATGTTGATGCCTTCCACGCGGACACTGACATCCGACACGGTAAGACCCGTCATATTCTCAATGGATGTTCTGACACGCTCCTGCACCTTCTTGCAGGTGGAGGGAATGTGATACCCGTATTTCATGATCAGCGCGATCGCCACGCTGCAGGCCGTGCCGTCCACTTCAACACGGATCGCCTTGCTCAGCGTCTTGATCCCGACCTTGCTCATCAGTTCATTGGTGACATTGCCAACCGTTGAAGCAACGCCCTCTACCTCTGTTGCGGCAATTCCCGCGATATTTGCAACGACATCACCCGCGATACGGATCTCGCCGATGGTATCTCCCTGCATTACAGTTCCTTTTTCGATTCCCTTTGCCATACCGGCCCTCCCGATCATTCATACTCTTACAAATCTACGGGCATCTCCTGACGCCCCGATTATATAAGTATACCACAAACAGCACTCAATTCAAATAGAACAGGAACAGATTCCGTTCCTCCATCTTGATGTAATTGACTTTGCTGTTTCCGCGCAGATAGTCGAAAATATGCTCCTCATCGATCAGATAGCGTTCCATGTCCTCAAAGACCGAAGCATCCGCGCATTTGACGTAAACCGTGCGGCTCACGCGGTCGTAGGCATCGGAGAAAATGCTCCCGAGCCGCTCATTGTCCACCTCGGTAAAATAAACCCCTTCACGTACATAGTAGTTGTCCCGCATGGAATTGCAGACAGGAAGCGTGACCGTTTCCTGGATCAGATGCGTTCCCGCGATCTCGGTATAAGGCACGCACATGTACTCGTAGTTGATCTCGGGCGGTGTGAGCACATCCGAATCCGTCTCGTTAAAGGTGTAGGATGCGTCTCCCCAGGTAACGTCCAGGTAGTAATACTCGCCGTCGATCCGTACGATGTTCCACACATGCGCTTCCCTGCCCATCGCCTCACCTTCGCAGAGAATGCAGAAAACGCCCATCTTGTTCAACAGATACTGCGCCGCCTTGGCATAGCCCTGACAGACCGTATCCGTGGTCAGAAAGACGCTTAAGATGTTCTGGTTATTTTCAGCCCCGAGCACATAATCACACCTGTGGATCAGCCATTCGTAGACGTATTTGACTTTCTCGTATTCATCCTGCCCCGAAAAGCCGGCAATGCAGGCGGAACTCACCGCATCCACCTGCTGCTGCGCATCCCTGGCCTGCTCTTCCGTCATCGTGTATTTCCCGGAAAAAGCAATGTCCTCGATCACGTTGTTGCGCGTGTATTTGGTCAGGGAATAGCCTGTTACGTAGAAGATCTCCGGATGATCGAGCATCACGCAGGAAAAGACCTTTTTCAGCGCGTCCGGATCCGTTGTTGAGAGGACCGTATCCTTGGCAAAAGACCGCAGCAGACCGTAAACCTCGGCATAGAGCTCCTGCTCCTGCGAATCCAGATGGTCGTAGCAGTAGCGGTTCAGGTCGCCCGCAAGGATCTCCTCACGGTAGCGTAAGATCTCATCCTCGCCGACGCGTCTGCCGTCGCTGTCCGTCCCCTCGGCGATCCGGATCTCAACCTCGGGCTCGAGCAGGCTCTCCACAAGGATCTCTTCGGGAGATGCCGCCTGAAAATCACCCGGCACATGATCCAGAGAGGTCTCTTTTCGCGTAAACGAAGTCAGCCGATCGCCGTGCATGATATAAAGAAATGCACATGCCGCGGTCAGTCCAGCCAGAATCCCCACCGTGATCAGGGCCGCCATGCCTCCGTTCTTTTTGCTCTTTTTCATGT
>JAGCXZ010000193.1 GCA_017961065.1 Lachnospiraceae bacterium | reverse complement strand
GATCACATAACCGATGACAAGGAATTCGATCAGCAGTTTGATCACGATCGGCGCGAGATAAACGGGGATGATCATGAAGCAGATGATGTAGAAATACGTCGTCAGATAGTAGAACCAGGTATAGTGCTCCAGGTGCAGCGCGGACGTCGCGATCAGCACCTCATCATTGGAGAGGTATCCCTGCGGCAGTTTGACGCAGGCGGCCGCGATCATGACCGGCAGATAGGGCAGGGCGCGCAGAACGATCCTGCAGAACGGATCGGTTTTGCGGTCTTTGGCGGTGATCAGCCGGGCGATGCCGCAGTAGAAAGAGAACAGGACCGGCAGTACCAGGATCCTGCAGATGATGTAGTCGGAAAGGTTTGCCGAAGGCGGGACCTCAAAGATCCCTGAATCCGTAAAGAACGTTACGGTCCAGTGAAGCACAGCGGCGAGTGCGGCAAGTAAGACGCTCAGATGCGCCCTGATCGAACGATTCATTCAAATACCCTCAAATGTGATTGATTTATGCGTAATCTTGCATTGATTTCAAAAATCGTTTTCAGTATACTATATTTTGATGATATCGTAAAACCGGAACGGGGTAAGAGGGGAGAAATATGCAGAAGAAATTACTGATCACGGGCAGCAACGGACAACTCGGACGTGCGATCAACAGTCTCTGCGCATCCGATCCGTCCTATGAACTGATCAATACGGATTACGGCGTTGAGAATACAACGGATCTTGATATCACGGGTACGGACAGCGTGCTTGCGCTGGTAAGGGATGTCAGACCGTACGCGATCATCAACTGCGCGGCGCATACGAATGTCGACGCCTGTGAAGTGCAAAGAGACGCGGCTTTTAAGATCAACGCGATCGGGCCGCGGAATTTAAGCATAGCAGCCACGGAATGCGGCGCGAAACTGGTGCATGTATCGACGGACTATGTTTTTCCGGGCACATCGCCCAAGCCTCTGACCGAGTTCGATCCGGTCGGCCCCAAAACCGCGTACGGGATCACAAAACTTGCCGGCGAGGAATTCGTGAAGCAGTTTGCAAGATCGTATTTCATCATCCGTACGGCGTGGCTCTACGGCGACGGAAAGAACTTTGTCAAAACCATGCTCCGTCTGGCGCAAGATCATGACAGGATCACGGTTGTGGATGACCAGATCGGTTCTCCGACCAGTGCGTCGGAACTGGCCGCAGCGATCGTTTATCTATTAAAGACAGAGAATTACGGACTGTTTCACGGGACCTGTGAAGGACAGTGCAGCTGGGCTGATTTTGCCGCGGAGATATTCCGTCTTCACGGCGAGAAGACAGAAGTGGTACCCGTGACAAGCGCCGCTTACAAAGAGATGAATCCGGCATCGGCCGACCGCCCCGCGTTCTCCGTGCTGGATAACTATATGCTGAGACTGACGACGGATCATGTGTTTGCCGACTGGCATGATGCCATCGCCGCATATGTGAAGGAACTGTAGGATTTCGTTATCAGGAAAGGACTGAATGACATGCCGCCTAAACCGAAGTACACCAAAGAACAACTGATCGAAACAGCAGTAGATATCGTCCGCGAAGACGGGATCAAAGCCATCACGGCACAGGCTCTGGCAGCAAGGCTTAATGTTACGCCGCCGTCGGTTTTTTCGCATTTTGACACGGTTGAGGATATCCGGGAAGCTGCGATCGCCCGCGCACGCGAGATCTACGACGGGTATGTGCACAAAGGCCTGTCCCTAAACCCGCCGTTTAAAGGATTTGCCATGCAGTTCGTGCAGTTTGCCGTGGATGAGCCGATGCTGTTCCAACTGCTCTTCATGAGCAAAAAAGGGGATACGAGATTTGAGGAGTTCAGCCTTCTGGAGGGTCACACGGAATTCATCCTTAAGGCGATCCGCGAGACGTTCCCGCTGACGGAGGACGAATGCCGCGAGCTGTTCATCTATACCTGCATCTTCACGCACGGGATTGCTTCGATGATCGCAACCGGATCGTGCACATTCTCACAGGAAGAACTGGCTGAACTTCTGGGAAAAACCTGCAGGGGCTTCCTGATGGCGATCCATGCGCCGGCCGATGCGCGTACGGACCAGATCCCGCAGACGGGAGGGCTTGTGGACAGGGTGGACGCCGCCAAATACCTGCGCAGGAAATAAACAAGATATGCAGTATTTACAAGAGTTGCTTCATAACCGTGTGCTGATCATCTCAGGTTGTTCCTGGATAGCGGCACAGATCATTAAAACGATCATCGATGTGGTGGTCAACAGGGAACTGAATCCGGAGAGGTTGATCGGCTCGGGCGGAATGCCGAGCTGTCATTCCGCAACGGTCTGCGCGCTGGCAACGTCCAGCGGTCTGGTCTACGGCCTGAGTTCCTTTGAATTTGCGATATCCTGTCTGGTCGCGATCATCGTCATGTACGATGCCAGAGGCGTCAGAAGAGAGACCGGCAATCAGGCGGTCCTGCTCAACCGTATCCTGGATTACTTCAGATCAGTCGAATCCCCCAGAGCGAAAATCACGTTCAAACAGGAGAAATTAAAAGAGCTCATCGGACACACCCCTTTTCAGGTGCTCGTCGGAGCTCTTCTCGGTATCGGTATGGCGTTCGGACTCTATCAGGTCCTGTAACGCCTTTAAAGTTTTGCCTGATCGATATTCTCCACAAACCAGTCGTATGCCAGTCTGATCCCTTCTTCCAGATCGATCTTATGCTTCCATCCCAGTTCATGCAGCAGACTGACGTCTGTCAGTTTGCGCGGTGTCCCGTCCGGCATCTCACTGTTCCAGACGATCTCGCCTGTGTAACCGACGATCCGTTTGATGGTCATCGCCAGTTCGCGGATCGATACTTCTTTGCCCGTGCCGATGTTCACATGGGTGAGTCCGCTGTAATTCTCAAGCAGATACACGCAGGCATCCGCCATATCATCCACATAGAGAAATTCACGTAGCGGACTTCCGGTTCCCCACAGTTCCACATGATCGACGCCGTTTACCTTGGCCTCATGGAACTTGCGGATCATCGCGGGCATGACATGCGAATTGTTGAGGTCGTAATTGTCATACGGTCCGTAGAGATTGGTCGGCATGCAGCTGATAAAATCATCCCCGTACTGCATTTTGAAGAATTTGCACATCTCAAGACCGGAGATCTTGGCGATGGCATAAGCCTCATTGGTCTTCTCAAGCGGTCCCGTCAGCAGCGCATCCTCGGGGATCGGCTGCGGCGCCATGCGCGGATAGATGCAGGTGCTGCCTAAAAACAGCAGCTTTTTCACATGGTAGTCATGCGCGCATTTGATGACATTGCACTGGATCTGCATGTTGACATAGGCAAAGTCGGCAGGGCTTGTGTTGTTGGCATTGATGCCGCCGACCTTGGCTGCGGCCAGAACCACATATTCCGGCTTCTGCTCCTCAAAAAAGGCGCGTACGGCAGCCTGATCCGTCAGGTCCAGTTCGGCGTGCGTACGGCCGATCACATTTTCATATCCTTTTGCACGTAAGTTCCGGACGATGGCGGAGCCGACAAGCCCGCGATGTCCGGCAACGTATATCTTAGCGTCTTTATTCATCGTAATACTTCCTTTGTTTCCGTCAGCGGTTCAGGAATTCCTCCGTGCTCATGCCTGCGATGGCACGCATATCGGAGTCAACCATCATGGATACCAGACCCTTGAAGTCTACTTTGCGCTTCCAGCCCAGTTCCTTTTCTGCCTTGGAGCAGTCGCCCCAGAGGAATTCAACCTCGGCAGGTCTGAAATAGCGGGGATTGACGTCTACGAGCAGACGGCCGGATTTGGCATCATAGCCCTTCTCGTCAACGCCGGATCCTTTCCAGACGATCTCCACGCCCACTTCCGCGAACGCGCACTCGACAAATTCACGGACCGTGTGCGTTTCGTTGGTGGCCAGAACGTAATCGCCGGGCTTATCCTGCTGCAGCATTCTCCACATGCCTTCAACATAGTCACCGGCAAATCCCCAGTCACGCTTGGCGTTCAGATTACCCAGGGAGAGTTTCTCGCGCTCGTCCGCCATGATGGAGGCAACGGCACGGGTGATCTTACGCGTTACGAAGGTCTCGCCGCGGCGGGGAGACTCGTGGTTAAAGAGGATACCGTTGCAGGCAAACAGGTCATAAGCTTCCCTGTAATTCACCGTGATCCAGTAGGCATAGAGCTTGGCTGCGCCGTAAGGACTCTTGGGATAGAACGGTGTCTTCTCGCTCTGCGGAGCGGTTTCGGGCAGTCCGCCGAACAATTCCGAAGTGGAAGCCTGATAGAATCTGCAGTTCACGCCGCTCTTCTTGATGGCATCCAGCAGGCGGAGCGTACCGATCCCGGTGGTCTCTGCCGTGTATTCGGGAACTTCGAAGGATACGGCTACATGGGACTGCGCAGCCAGGTTGTAGATCTCCGTCGGCTGGATCTGTTCGATCAGACGGTTTAAGTTGCTCGAGTCTGTCAGATCGCCGTGGTGGAGGAACATGGTCTTGTCGCGGATGTCCCTGTTATAATATAAATGATCGATCCGGTCGGTGCTGATCGTGCTGTGCCTGCGGATGATACCGTGCACTTCATAGCCTTTTTCCAGCAGCAGGTCGGCGAGATAGGAGCCGTCCTGACCGGTGATCCCTGTGATCAAAGCGATGTTTTTCATATCTGGTTCTCCTTTTGCATTGATTCCGTTTTCGAAACGGATCCGTATACCAATATATCATATCACAGTCCCGTACTAAAAAATAGGAAAAAAATTTAATCTAAAGCGGAACTATGCTATAATATGGACGGAGTATAAACCATGCGTGAAATAATAGCTTTGCTTTTTGATACATATTCCGATTTTTCCGGCAGGGGAAAGCTTCTGCCGTTGTTTTTGGTATCATTGATCATTCTGTTCCTTGTCATGAAAAAGGAAGGGAGCAGGATCCGGCCGCTTCTCTTTGTGCTGTCTGTCTGGACGGCGATCTCTGCCGCTTTCGTCACTTTCACCGGTTCCATAAAGAGCAGAAAATACAGACTGGGTGCAGGCCTCTTTCTTGCCGCCATGATCGTTTTGTCCGGATCGCTGATCTGGTCACGCGGATTCCTTGTGTCCGCAGGGGAGATCCAGCAGCAGGAAGAAGACTGCAGGACGATCTGCGACAGGATCCTTTCGGAAGATCCGGCGGCAGGGGTGATCGCTTCGCCCGGACTGATGCCGTATCTTTGCGCAAGTTCCGCATCGATCACGCCGCTTTATGAAGTGCCTTATCCCGGGAAGGAGGATGAGCTCGGGGAGGAGGATCATCTGCTCTATGAAGCGTTCCTTTCACAGCATCCCGACCTGCAGCTTGTCAGGCGGATCTGCCGGGAAGAAAGCAGGATCTTTGCCGTGACCGATAATGAGTGGATGTGGCCGGAACATGTCGTGGAGAGCGGGTTCAGCCTGCTGGATACGGTGGGTCATTATGATATCTATGTCTATGCGGGAGGCGGCCATGAGTAAGCACGCGCAAAAGATCCTGTGGATCCTGTGTATACTGCTGATCGCCGCACAGACAGTCATCACGGCATTCTTTACGGCCGGGCAGACGGCGGGACTGCAGATCCTGAAAAACGCAACGCAGGTGTATGAAACGGGCCGGATCGTGATCACGGCGCCTCTCATGAGCCTGTGGGGACTGATCTGCCGGCTGTTCCATATGTCGCCGGTGTTCTTTGCCCTGCATATCCTGCCGTTTATCATGATCCCGGCCTGCTACGGCGCCTATATTTTCCTGATCCGGTCTTTCTGTGAAGGGAAAACCGTACCCCTGACTTTACTGATCGTATGTCTTTTGCAGATCTTCGGTTATCAGTCGGATGCCTTTGTACCCGCAACGCTTCTGCTCGGCTGGTACACGGGATACGCACTTGTGCTGCATCTGCTCTGTCCGCTGCTTTTGGGAGTGCTGCTTACAAAGCTCCCGGTTGTTGCGGCAAAGGAAGTTAAGAGCGGCGAAGATACTGCAGATGAGGAGGATGAAGATATGAAACACAAATACCTGAATGTCAGAAACCTGGGCATTGCGCTGCTCCTGTTTTTCGTGATCGCCCTCAGCGCGATCTTTGTGCTGAACCGCAAGATCAACAATCTGCATGCGGCAACGGAAAACCTGCAGAAATCCATATCCGACAAGGGAGAACTGATCGAGTTTACCGGCGCGGTCGGAGATGACCTCAAAGGCTATATCCTCAAGGGGAGTCAGGGCAGCCTGACAGTCATCTTCTGCGGAGATAAGAACGACGGTCCTGCGCTCTGTGAACTGCTCTCCGGATACGGCGGAGCGGTCGACTCCTGGTATCTCAGGGAAGATGAACAGGGTGCCTATGAGTACTGCGTGAAAGAAGGCATCACTGTGGAACACGTATATACCGTAAACGGGATGGAAGAGGTACTTTGATGCAGATCTTAACGGCCGCACTTGGCGTGATCGCACATTTTATCATATATCTGTCTTTCGGCTCGCTGCTGACGAAGAGGAAGGAAGGGGAGCTGCAGCTGTCGCTGTCGCTCGTCGTCGGCTTTTTTGCGTATTACAGCCTGTTCTTTTTCGTCTGCATACCGGTCATGAAAATGTACCGGCCGCTCTCGCTCCTGACTGCGGTCTGGGTTCCCGTCGTGGCCATGATCGTGCTCTGCGCGGTGATCTTCTGCGCCGGGAGCTGGGTTGCAAAAGGCAGGTCGATCCTGCAGAGCATCCGGCGGCATCCGCTGCCGGCTGCGATCCTGTTTGCGATCCTTGCGGTGCAGATCGTGATCGTCACCACGTCCTATAATTTTACGCTGGATGCGTCCTATTACGTGGCAGGGGTTGCCACCAATGTGGACACAAACATGATCAACGTGTACGACCCGTTCACGGGAGCGTGGCAGGATCATTTTGAAATGCGGTATTTCTTTGCCACCTATCCGGTCTCGGATGCGGTGGTCTGCCAGCTGACGGGGATCCCCGCACTCGTGCAGACCAAAACCGTGATGGCTACGGTTGTGATCCTGCTGACAAATCTGGTCTATTACATGATCGCCAAACTGCTCTTTGAGGAGAAGGGGCACGGAACCGTTCTGATGCTCGGATTCATCTGCCTGATGAACCTCTTTTTCATCACGATGTTTACGCCTTCGCTCTTCCTGTTCACGCGGACCTATGAAGGCAAGGCGATCGTCGGGAATCTGTCCGTCATGACGATCCTGTATTTCTTTATCCTGCTGGTGAAGGACCGGAAGGTAAGGCTCTACTGGCTGCTGCTGTTTCTGGTCTGCTTCGGCTCCACAACGGTATCTTCCACGGCCAATATGCTGATCCCGGCGGAGGTATCGATCCTGTTCCTGCCGGACATCATTCTGAAGAAACGTTTCAGGCAGCTCCTTCCGTACGCTGCCTGCATCCTGCCGGGCATTCTGCTTGCCCTGGCTTTTGTCGCTTATGTGAAAGGCTATTTTGTATTTTATACATATCCCAGGTGGTGACACCGGGAATAAGGGAGTTTTATGACTGTTCTGAACGTGGCCGAGCAGGGGATCCGTTACCTGCGGGCCTGCCTGGATCTTTATTCCGAAAACTGTGCTTTTCCGGCGCTCTATTTTGCGGCGCTGATCTTTCTGTGCGCAAAAGGCAGCGAACGGGACAAGCGGATCTTTCTGCCCGGCGGCGTGGTACTTCTGCTTACGGTATATAACCCGCTCTCGCCTGTTATCCTGATGCACTTTTTCGATGTGAACAGCGAGTATTACCGGTTCTTCTGGATCACGCCCGCGATCGTTCTGGTTCCCTATGTCGCGACGAACATCATCACGCAGCAAAAAGATGTGAAACAGAAGATCGCGATCGGCGCGCTGATCGCCGTACTGTTTGTTTTCTCCGGAAACTTCCTCTATGCGAACGGATATCAGAAAGCGGAGAACATTTACAAAATGCCCCCGGAACTGATGGAGGTCTCGTCGATCATCCATGAGAATTCCGATACGGAATACACGAAGGCTTTTCTGGAATATGACTATAACATGCAGATGCGCCAGTACGATCCGAAGATCCTCCTGACGATCGACAGGGAAGATTACCTCTACGCGACCTCGGCCGACTATACGCAGGAAATGCTGCACGATCCGGAACACCCCCAGTACAGGATGCTTGCGGCCCTGATCAAGTTCGATCCCGTGGATCCTGCTGATTTTACGGATGCGCTGGAAACGTCCAACACGGAATTCGTCGTTGTGAACAAGACGCACAGGATGATCCCGTACTTAAAGCAGGCCGGTCTTTATCAGGTCGGCGAGACGAAGGAAAGAGCGGTCTTTAAGTATGACCTGAAGGACCCCTATGTCTTTGAACTGGTTGATTATACGGCGGTATACTGACACGGAACAATGAAACTGACGATCTTTACACCAACCTACAACAGAAGAGATCTGCTGGGACGGGCTTATGAGAGCCTCCTAAAGCAGACCTGCCGGGATTTTGTCTGGCTGATCGTGGACGACGGGTCTTCGGATGACACCGGAAGTCTTGTCGCGCAATGGATCAGGGAGGACCGGATCAGGATCCGTTACGAATACTGCGAAAACGGCGGTAAGATGCGTGCGCACAACCGCGGCGCAAAGCTGTGCGAGACAGAATGGTTCCTCTGTCGGGATTCGGATGATATTCTCGTGCCTACGGCAGTGGAGCAGATCTATGCCTGCGCGGATGCGGTCGGATCCAAGCGCGTTGCGGGGATCGTTGCGCACAAGGGGAAGAGCGAGACGGAAACCCTCTACGGGAGTGATTTTCCCGTAAACGGCTATTCAACGCTCTACGGCCTGTATCTGAAAGGCTTCCGCGGGGAGACCACGCTGGTCTATAAAACCGCCATCCTGCGCGCGTTCCCGTTCCCCGAGATCGAGGGCGAAAAATACGTGCCCGAAGACTATATTTATGATAAAATAGACCAGGAGCATGTTCTGTATGTTCTGCCCCGGATCATTACGGTCTGTGAGCTGGTTTCCGCGGGGTATACGGATTCCCTGAAGGATCTGAAAGAGAAGAACCCGCAGGCCTGGTATCTGTACTATGAGCAGAGAGCCAGGATCACACCGGTCTCGCTGCTGAAATGGAAATATCTGGGATTCTATATCCGTTATGCGAAGAGATGTCATAAACCGCTGTTTCGCGGCGCCCTGATATCTCCGATTTTTGTGCTTACGGGTTACCCGTTCGCATGGATCCTGAAATGGATGGGAAAGGCTTAACCGTTTTGAATAACAAGGTGCAGACCGGAAAACGTATATTCGGTTTCCTGATGGCTTTTTTGATCGTTGCGCTCGAGACGGCCGTCATGACCTATGTATGGGTGAACTACTACAATACGGAACTCCCCAAAGCATATGACTTCTGGGTACATGTATTTATCGCGGCCGTTTATATGGTGCTGCTCTTTGCGGCCTCCGCCATGTACGGCGGCTTAAAGATCGGTTCCTACCGCATGATCGAATTGATGTTTTCGGAGTCCATCGCGACGATCTTGACGAATATCGTCTTCTATGCGATCGTCTGCCTGCTCGCCTATCATTTTCCGACGCCGGTTCCCCTGATCCTGGGGACGATGCTGCAGGGACTGCTGATCGCGGGGTGGATCCTGGGTTCCACCTATATCTTCCGCAAGCTGTTCCCGCCGCTTGACGTGCTGCTGATCTATGACGGAACGCAGAAGGATCTTTTTGTGGAGAAAGTCAAGACCAGAAGGCATCAGTTCTCCATCAACGAGTCGGTCAGGGCAACGGGATCCGATGAAGAGATCCAGGCTGCGATCGATAAACATGCGGCGGTCATGCTCTGGGACGTGACCACGGAAAGGCGCAACAAGATCTTCAAATACTGCTACGAGCGTTCGGTCGAGACCTACGTGATGCCCAAGATCATGGACATCATCCTCCGGGGATCCCAGACGCTGCACTTTTTTGATACGCCCCTGCTCCTGACGAAGAGTTCGCCGATCGAGGCGGAACAGCTGCTGATCAAGCGGCTGTTTGACATTGTATTTTCCCTGGTGCTGATCGTGATCACATCACCGCTCATGCTGCTGACCGCGCTGGCGGTGAAACTGTATGACGGCGGCCCGGTCTTCTATAAGCAGATCCGCTGCACGCGGGACGACAAGCAGTTCCATATCGTCAAATTCCGCAGCATGATCGTGGGTGCCGAAAAAGACGGCAGGGCACGGCTGGCCAGCCAGCATGATGACCGGATCACACCGGTCGGCCGCCTGATCCGTAAGATCCGGATCGACGAGCTGCCGCAGCTGTTCAACGTTCTGTCCGGTTCCATGTCCTTTGTCGGACCGCGGCCGGAACGTCCCGAGATCATTGAGAAATACGTGGAGAGCATGCCGGAATTCCGCTACCGCACCAAGGTAAAAGCTGGTCTTACGGGCTATGCGCAGATTTACGGCAAGTACAATACCAGACCGCACGACAAACTCAAACTGGACCTGTACTACATCGAGAACTTCTCCGTCTGGCTGGATCTGAGACTGATCATCCAGACGGTTAAGATCCTGTTCAAACCGGAAAGCACCGAGGGCGTGGCAGCAGGAAACATCACGCCGATAGAGAGGGAAGAGGGGCATGAATGAGGAACTGATCAGTGTTGTGATCCCGGTTTACAACGCGGCAAAGTACATCGAGGACACGATCGCGTCTGTCAAGAGTCAGACCTATACGAACTGGGAACTGATCCTGGTGGACGACGGCTCTGCCGATGACAGCCTGAAGATCATGCAGCAGATGGCCGATGAGCTGAACGGCAGCAGGGAAAGGGTTTTTATCCTGGAACTCGGCGGCAACCAGAAAGCGGCTAAAGCCAGAAACGCCGGTGTTGCAAAGGCATCCGGCAGGTATCTTGCGTTTCTGGACGCGGATGATCTGTGGGATCCCGGGAAACTGGAAAAGCAGCTTGCAATGATGCGGGAAAAGGACTGCGCGTTCAGTTTTACCGGTTATGAGTTTGCGGATGAGGACGGCATCGGTGTTCAGAAGATCGTTCACGTGCCGGAAAAGATCAATTACCGGAAAGCAGTCAAAAATACGACGATCTTCACCAGTACGGTGATGTTCGATCTTGAGAAACTCACCAAAGAGGACATCGAGATGCCCTGTGTGCCGAGTGAAGACACGGCGACCTGGTGGAAGGTACTGAAAAAGATCCCCTATGCATACGGTCTGGATGAGGACCTGACCCTTTACAGAAGGGGCGGCACAACGCTTTCGAGCAACAAGCTGGAGGCCGTTAAGCGCACCTGGAATCTGTACCGCAAGGTGGAGCATTTCGGGATCTTCCGGAGCGGATACTGCTTCTGCTGCTATCTGGTACATGCCATCATACGGAGAATGTAAAAATGACTTTGCAGGTGCTTTTGTCCGCGATGTTTCTGGCGGATGAATCCTATCTTGATACATTGCATGTTGTCTCGGATGCTGTCGTGATCAACCAGTGCGACAGAACGGGACGCAGGGATACGGAGCGGACGGTGAACGGCCGTCAGCAGCGGGTACGCTATATCGAATCGACGCAGCGGGGCTTAAGCGTCAGCCGCAACATGGCGATCCGCAACGCGAGCGCGGATATCTGTATTCTCTGCGACAATGATGTTGAATATGTGGACGGATACGAGGATATGATCTTATCCGCATTTTCGGAACATCCGGATGCGGACCTGATCGTTTTTTATATCAGGCGCAAGGAGAAACCGGAGCCGAATTACAGTACCGTACGGTGGATGAACCGCCTTTCGGTGCTCAAGATCTTTTCTCCGGAGATCGCGTTCAGACGCGAATCCGTCCGCGGGATCTCCTTTGACGAATCCTTCGGTGCCGGCAGCGGCAAGTACCTGATGGGAGAGGAAAACATCTTTCTTTATGACTGCCTGAAGGCGCATAAAAAGATCCTGTATGTGCCGCTTCAGATCGCAGAACTCAGGGAGGAAGAATCCACCTGGTTCAAAGGTTACGACAAGGCCTTTTTCATGTCCAGGGGCGCGGGATACGCTGCCATGGGCAAGGTGATGTCGCATATCCTGATCTGGCAGTTCGCGCTTCGCAAAAGAAGCCTTTATCGGAAGGACATGCGGATGGGCAAAGCGATCTCCCATATGTACCGGGGACGCAGGGAGTTTTTATGGAGCAGGAAAAAATAAAGATTTTTCTCATAGGCGATTACCGGAGCGGGACCGGACCGGCCAACGTCACACTGGAGTATAAGAACCGGATACCGGGCGTGCTTCTGCAGCGCATGCGTTCTAAAGTGCTCCGGGTGCCGGAGCTGATCGTAAAGATCCTGCGATCCGATGTGATCCTCCTCTCCGGGCATTCCAGACAGAATGTGTTAAGCCTGAAGATCGCCCGCCGTTTTCATAAAAGATCCGCCTTCCTGATGCACGGCTGCGTGGAGCATGAGAATGCGATCAACGGTGTGCCCGACGCGTCGATGAATGAGACGGAGAGAAAGACCATGGAAGGGGCCGACGCGATCTATGCGGTATCGGCGCACTTTGCGGACTGGCTGAAGAGGAATTATCCGGAGCATGCCGGAAAGATCAGCGCAGTACCGAACGGGATGGATCTGACCGCACAGAGCCTGCCGCAAACGGCAGAGAAAATAAAGCACCGGCTGATCTCGGTCGGCGGCGGTATGCCGAGAAAACAGATCCGCTATATCGCGGAAGCCGTCATGCGGCTCAGACAGGAGAGTGCTTATGCGGATACGGAGCTGATCGTGATCGGCGCAAAGGGGCTTGATACGGAGGCGGTCAACGCGTTTCCCTGCGTCAGGGATCTTGGTATTGTGTCCCGTGAAAAGACCATGGAGCTGCTCGGAAGTTCCGAACTGTTCATTCAGAACAGCTGCTTTGAAACATTCGGACTGGCTCCGCTGGAAGCATTGAAGGCGGGGACTTCCCTGCTTCTCAGTACGGAGATCGGCGCGACCGAACTCATTCCCGGGCTGCAGGACGGCGATCTGATCCGGGATACGCACGATCCCGAAGAGATCGCAGGCAAGATCAAAGCCCTGCTGGAAAACGGCAACCACGACAGGCTGCTGTCATCAATCGATACGGAGTATGTATCATGGAACAGAAGATGCGACCTGCTGATACGGAAACTGCAGGAACTGGCAAAAAAATAACGATCAGGAACATCATCGGTACGGCAGTGTTTGCGCTGCTCTTTGCCGGTTACGCGCTGACCTTCCTGGTCCCGAAGTTTTACGGAATGACAGACGCTGATGTGGGCGTCTTCGTTTTCTGTATGCTCATGATCCTGCTGCTGTTGCACGCGGATATCTTATCGCGTTTAAGGCGCAGGGAATGGGACGCGATCCTGGTCGTCTTTCTGCTGCTTCTTTCCGGCGTCAATATTCTGATCGTGGACTCCGGAAAAGGTGCTTTTTTTGTGTTGGCTGATTTTGTGCTGATCTTTTATCTCTCCGGCAGGATCACCGTGAACCGCAGGCAGGTCCTGTGGATGTGCGGTGCTTATTTCGCGCTGCTGTTTGTGTGGCTGATCATTGTTTACCCGAAGATGTTTGCCGAGTACGGGTTCTACGGATACAACACGAACACCGCGGCAACGTTTACGATCTATACGCTGCTGTGCGCGTTCCTGTTCATACAGTGCTTCCGGGAACGGTTTGAGGCCGCAGGCTTCTTTGCGATCCTTCTGATCGTCAAGGGGATCCAGATCGCGATGTACCACAGGGCAAGGGGTGCCTTTATCATGCTGGGCGCATTCCTGCTGTTTTACTATATTTTGCCGAAAAAATGGCTGCTGAAAAAGACGGTGTTCCGCTGCGTATATGTGCTGGCAACGCTGGGCTCCCTGCTGTTTGTCGCGCTCTACACGCTGGCCGGGACCATGGGCGTCAACTACCGCCTGCCGTTTTTCTACAAGGAGATCTTTTCCGGCAGGGAAGAGATCTGGAAGGAATTCTTCCATCTGTTTTTGCAGAAACCCTTAACGGGGATCGGCACGAATGTGCAGATCAGTTCGTTTTTTGAGTTCAACGTGCATAACGCGATGTACAATATTCTGGTTGTTTACGGCGTGATCGCTTTTGCGGGAACGCTGTGCCTGCTCTACGGCAGACTGGAGAAGATGAGGACCTGCGCGGAAAATAACAGGCTGTCCCATTGCGCGCTCTGCATTCTTCTGGCGGTCTTTTTCGAGTCGTTCTTCGATGTGGATCTGCTGTGGGTGGATTACGCGATGAACCTTTTACTGGTGCTTCTGGTGGTGGGATATGAGCAAAATAAAGTATCTGGCCAATAACATAGCGCTTTTTTCGATCAGCAATTTCGTATCCAAGATCCTGGTATTTCTGCTGGTTCCGCTGTATACGAACGTACTGACCACGCGTGAATACGGGATCGCGGATGTCTTTCAGGTGACCCTGCTCCTGCTCGTGCCCGCCCTGACGATCAATATCGGGGAAGGAGCCCTGCGTTTCGGGATCGAATACAGGGACAGGAGAGGCCCCATTTTGCATACCGGTCTTAAGTATAC
This sequence comes from Lachnospiraceae bacterium, assembly GCA_017961065.1. Taxonomy (GTDB): domain Bacteria; phylum Bacillota; class Clostridia; order Lachnospirales; family Lachnospiraceae; genus UBA2868. The sequence continues at coordinate 3,714 of JAGCXZ010000193.1, read as the reverse complement.
GCTACGCGCGGCGATCGCGGTTATGATGGTATGCGCATGCGCCATGCCGTTTGTGACAGAGGAGATCCGCTGGTATCTGCTGCTGTTCATTCTGCTGTTTCTGACCAACGCGCTCTACGAGTTCCTGGTGCTTTATTTTCAGGGCAGCGAACTGGTCAGGATCGTTGTGGCAGGCAGTATTTTCTCCACGTTTCTGATGATCCTGTGCAATCTCTTTTTCCTGCTTGTGATAAAGATCGGTCTCAACGGATATCTGTTCTCGCAGATGATCGCGTACGGCACCGCAGCTCTGCTCATGCTGCTGCTTGGCAGGAGGATACAGGGCAGGGAAAGTGATTTTGCGATCGGATCCGACAGGGAACTGGAACATGAGATGCTGTCATACGGGAAACCGCTGATCCTGTATTCCACGGGGAGCTGGATCAACAACGCGGCGGACCGTTATCTGGTCCTTTATATCTGCGGGGCTTCGGTGAACGGCCTGTACGGCGTGTCTTACAAGATCCCCGCGATCCTGATGGTATTTCAGAGGATCTTCGCGCAGGCCTGGCAGATGTCTGCCACCAAGAGCTACAAGGATCAGGAGAGCAGCGCGTTCTTCTCGGCCATGTACAGGTCCTATCATACCTTCATGGTGCTCGGATGCAGCGCCCTGATCCTGGTCTTAAAACCGGTCGCGGCGTTTATGTTCCGCAAGGACTTCTACGAGGCATGGACCACGGTACCGCCTTTGCTGATCTCTGTGATCTTTGGCGCGCTGACGGGCTTTCTGGGCTCGATCTGCCTTGCGCATAAGGACTCGAAATCCATGGGTATCGCCACGGGATGCGGCGCGCTTTTAAACATCGCGCTCAACCTGCTGCTGATCCCGCGCATGCAGGGGATGGGCGCGGCGATCGCAACGGCGGTCTCCTACTTTACGATGTATCTGGCGGCGCTTCTGATCACGCGTAAGTATACAAAGATCCGGTCCGCCTTTGTCAGGGATTATCTGGCTTATGCGCTGCTCGTTTTCGAAGCGGCCGAGATGATCCTGGATCCGTCCGGTCTTCGCAGCGCGCTTTTATCCGCAGCGGTCGTTCTGCTGCTCGTGATCATGCACCGGAAAGAAACCGCAATGATCTTTACAAAGCTGAAAGGAATGCTGCCGCAAAGAAGGGCGGAAGAAATACAGCACGGGGAATAAGATGATCTCGCAAAAAAGAAAAAACGCAGGTGCCATCCTGCTGCTTGCGGCAATCTTCATCATGACTGCCGCGGAATGGAATCTGTATACATGGTATGAGGCCGTAACCCCCTATGGCACCCTGTTTGCGTCCGTGATGCTCGCAGGCTGCTTTCTCTGCTGCGTCAATTTAAAAGACGCGCTGCGCGATCCGGTCTTTTACCTGATGGTCTGCACGGATATCCTGGCGCTGATCAATCTGTTCCTGGCGCACTCGCATTACGGCGCGATCCTAACGATCGCGGATCTCATGCTGATCTGCTATCTGGCCAACAAGATGGTGGTTCCGACGTGGCTGTTCCCGTACGCGGCGGCGCTGCCTGCCTTTTACTTCTTCTACTGGACGGTCGACGTGAAGGGGTATTTTAAGGGCTATAACACAAATTACGGGGGACTGATCCTGATCACGGGATTTGCCTGCCTGATGATCCTGATGCAGCATATCAGGGAATATCTGAAGGAGAAAAAACCGGACTCCTACGGAACATGGAAGTGGATCCTGTTCATTCTGCAACTGTTCTTCCTGGCGCTCGGTTACAATATCATCGCCTGGTACAGGAGCCGCTGCGCGCTTGCGGGATACGTTGTCCTGATCGTGCTGCTCCTGCTCCCGAAGGCAATCTGGAAGAAGAGATTCCTGTACGGCGCGGCCTGCTTTCTGATGACGGCCGGCGCGGTGCTGGTATCGGCAGCCTACGTCTGGCTCGGAAAGATCCGGGACGTATTCGAGGTCCGTATCTTTTACAAGGATATCTTATCCGGCCGCGAAGAACTCTGGGGAGAACTCTGGGATGCATATCTTAAGCAGCCCTTTGCCGGGATCGGGAGCGCTTATGAGATGAAAGTCGACTTCATGCGCGGTGCTTTTGAGGTGCACAGCGGTCTGCTCGACATCCTTTTCGTGCACGGGCTTCCGGTCTTCATCGCAGCCTGCCTGTTCCTGTTCTTCCGGCTGTTGGGGCTGCAGGAGATCGTTGCAAAAGACAACATCGCCAAGATCATCTTTGCGGCAATGGCCGCCGTCCTGATCACTTCGTTCTTTGAGAACTTCGTGATCGTTCCGCCGTTTTCCCTGATCTTCCTGCTGCTGTTTGCCCTGATGAACGCCAGGATCGTCTCCTGCGGCGGGAGCACGCATGAAACGGGTGAAAAGCCCGAAAATGCTTGAGCCGGACGGGGGATTTTTGGTATAATAGAATGATTATGAAAGAAAAATGGAAACAGAATAAACAGATCACCGTCAGAAGGGCGGTACTGATCTTATATGACGCTTTTGCCGTGGCACTGGCCACCTATCTGGGACTGATCGCCAGATTCGATTTCCGTCCGGGCGATATCGCGGATCCCAGATTCACCGAAACCGCATGGAACTACCTGCCCGTCAGCATCGTGCTGACGATCATCCTGTTCTGGATCTTTAAGATGTACCAGAGCCTGTGGGAGTTTGCGGGCACGCACGAGGTTGTGAACATGGGCGTTGCCTGTTTTGCGTCCGCTTTTTCCCAGATGGTCATCGTACACATGATCCTGGGATGGAAGTACCCCAGAAGTTCCTATGTTTTCTACGGCGGTTTCCTTCTGGTGCTCGTGGCGATCAGCAGGTTCTTCTACCGTGCGCTGCGTGCGTTTGTGGAGAAGAGGACAGCAGGCGCGCAGGCCGTGAACGTCATGGTCATCGGCGCCGGGGAAGCGGGCAATTCGCTGATCCGTGAGATGCGCTCTTCCAGTTATATCCAGAAGAACGCGCTCTGCGTGATCGATGATGACCGCAGCAAAGCCGGAAGCTATATCCACGGCGTCAAAGTGGTCGGCGGGAGAGAGACCATTCTCGAAAATGTGGCCAAGTACCATATCGACGAGATCATCATCGCGATCCCTTCCGCACCGAAGTCGGCCGTGCGCGAGATCCTGGAGATCTGCAAGCAGACCAAATGCGACTTAAAGACGCTGCCCGGTATCTATCAGCTGGTCAACGGCGAAGTCAATGTTTCCCAGCTGCGTAAAGTCGATGTGGCCGACCTTCTCGGCAGAGAGCAGATCCAGGTCGATCTGGAGTCCATCATGGGCTATGTCAAGGATAAGGTCGTTCTGGTCACGGGCGGCGGCGGATCGATCGGCTCGGAGCTGTGCAGGCAGCTGGCTTCCAATCATCCGAAGCTGCTGATCATTTTTGATATCTATGAGAACGGCGCGTATGACATCCAGCAGGAACTGCGGCGGTCACATCCGGATCTCCATCTGGAAGTGCTGATCGGATCCGTCCGCAACGGCAGACGCGTGAACCGGATCTTTGAAATGTATCATCCGGACATCATCTATCATGCGGCGGCGCACAAGCACGTACCGCTGATGGAGGACAGCCCGAACGAGGCGATCAAGAACAATGTCCTGGGTACCTGGAAAGTCGCGGAAGCAGCCGTGACTTACGGAGCGGAAAATTTTGTGATGATCTCAACGGATAAAGCCGTGAACCCGACGAACATCATGGG
>JAGCXZ010000192.1 GCA_017961065.1 Lachnospiraceae bacterium | reverse complement strand
TGCGCAAGGTGTTGATGTCGATCTTTCCGATTTTTTTCCGCAGATGGCAGAGTATGCGCTTGTGTATTACTCTTTGAAGAGGCATTACCGGTCTTTTTTGATAAAAATTAATCCGAAGATTCTTTTTGTCGTTTGCCATTATGCGCGGCAGCGGATGATCTTTACGGAACTTGCTAAGGAGATGGGAATACCTGTTATAGAACTGCAGCACGGCACATGTGGTGTGGAACACCCAGCATACAATTATTATCAAATAGAGGAAGTCAAACAGTTCCCTGACTATTTCTTTGCATTCTCAAAGTTTTGGACAGAACAGGCGAGATTTCCCATACCACCGAATCACAGAATTGCTGTTGGAAACCCTTATGGTGAGATACGAACAGCGGAGTTAAAGCGTGTAATAACCAGAGCAGAACCGGCGATGATTCTTTTCCTGTCACAACCGGGGAGAGGAGAGACTTTATCTGTTATTGCGGCCAACTTATATGAGATGATAGATCGAGATTGCTATCAGATCATTTACAAAATGCATCCGTCCGAACATTTGGGGTGGCAAGAAAGATATCATCGGATGCGTGATGCTGGTGTGCCAGTTGCTGATAATACCAATTCGGATTTATATACGCTTATTGCGCGGGCTTCGTTTGTGGTGGCGTCTGGCAACACTACTGCTTTATATGAAGCGTTACAGTTCGGTGCGCCGTGTTTTATTCATCTCGAACAATCTATGGAAGAATTTAAAAAAATGTATGAATCGGGAATTGTGGGCGGTTTTCATACGGCTACAGATTTGTATCAACTGATACGAGATCCCAAAGCAGTGGATCAGAATAATGATTTTTGGGAGAAGAATTCTTTGCTGAAGATGAAAGACGCCATAGCTCAGATTGCTGCCACGCGGAGTAAGAACGAAGATGTTAATTGAACCGTACTAGTTGTCAGTATATGATCAGATCGAACGATACAACTAATAAACAGAGGAGAACGAAGAGGTGAGACTATACGTAAAGGTTAAACAGATGGTGCTAACTGCTCGCGTGCGTCGACAATGTGCATTTGCAGGCATTGATCTCAGAGTGAACGGCAGGTCGAATGTGGGAAAGAATACATGTCTGGGGGATCATGTCAACTTTAATGGCATGCTGATCTTGAACGGTGAATGTCGGATCGGTAATTATTTTCACTCGGGACGTGGGTGCCAGATCCTGAACCAGAATCATGACTATGAGGGGAAACGTATTCCCTATGACGATCAGACCGTATACAAAAAGGTCGTGATCGAGGACTGTGTCTGGCTCGGGAACAACGTAATTATCATCGGCAATGTGCACATCGGTGAAGGTGCGATTATCCAGGCCGGCAGCGTTGTGACGGGCGATATCCCAAAATGCGCCATTGCGGGCGGCAATCCGGCCAAGGTTTTTAAATACAGGGATATCGAACACTACGAAAAATGCAAGGCAGACCGCGCGTTTTTCTGAGTAAAGCAGGATTAATAGCCCTCTGATCGGGGACAGAATGAATATATGAACCGGTTAAAAACATTGTTTACAAGTGAACAAGATGCTTCGACGGCAAAGATTGCGCTCTGGTATACAATCAGCAACCTGTTTGTCAGCGGCCTGGGATTTTTGACCACACCAATCTTTTCGAGAGTACTGAGCAAGGACGAACTTGGGCAGTTCTCGAATTTCACTTCGTGGGAAAGCATCCTGACGGTTGCGCTGAGCCTTAATCTTGTTGCGTCTATTGCCCGGGCCAAGTATGATCACCGGAAGGACATGGACTCATATGTATTTTCCATACTATGCTTGAGCGATGCAGTAGCTTTGTTGGCCTATTTTGGCGCAGAAACGTTTCCACTTTTTTTTAAGAAGACATTATCTATGGACATGCAGTATGTTCGCCTGCTTTTCCTGGATATATTAGTATGGCCTGCTTTTCAGTATTTGCAGACGCAGCACAGAGTTTTTCAGAAATATAAGTTTTGTGTGGCTCTTTCAATCTCCTCCGCGATCTTTCGTGTCGGAGCCGCCCTGATCCTGATCCGTGTGATGAACGACCGATTGTATGGCAGGACGCTTGGTTATGTTGTTCCCTTTGCCGTTATGAATCTTGTGATCTGGGTAATGATCGCCCAAAAAGGGAAAGTCATTCGTTTCTCACATATGAAATATGCTTGTCTGATTGCGGTGCCCCTGATCTTGCATGCTCTCTCGGGACGCTTACTGACATCGGCAGATAAGATCATGATCGAACACATTTGCTCTTCTGAAAAGGTTGCACTTTATACTATCCCTTACACGGTCAGCTCTGCAGCATCTATTATCTGGTTGGCCATGAATCAGGCATGGGCGCCATGGCTGTTTGATCAAATGGATGCGAACGAAACGCAAGAGATTCGCGGACGTTCAAAATGGTATATCGGGATATTTGCGGTTCTGATCATGGGTGTGTTTCTTGTTTCGCCTGAAGTACTGCTGATCATGGGCGGAAGACAGTATGAAGAGGCTATGGGATGTATGCCGCCGATCATTCTGGCTTGTGCCTATCAGTTTATTTACAGCATGTATGTGAATATAGAGGTGTTTACCAAGCATACGATTCAGATTTCTGTTGCGACGTGTGTGGCAGCTGTGTTCAATCTGATCGCAAATGCGGTTTTCATACCTAAATATGGCTATCAGGCGGCTGCATATACAACAGCGGCCGGATATCTTCTTTTGCTGGTCATCCATTTTATACTGGTTCGTGTCCGTGGACAGTTTACTGAAATCTATGATACACGCTTCATTTTTGCCACGACCGCCGTTCTGACGGCGTTGGCTTTCTTTATGACGGAATTATACGATCATACGCTCATTCGTTATGGCTTTTTACTGTTTTATGTAGTTTTTCTGATAATTTGGGGAATACGCAATAAGAAGCGGTTGAAGAATTTGTTACATTGAACGTATTGACTTTTTGATTGGTTGTCTTTGCTACCAATGTCTGATAGAATCTAAACTGAAAAGGATGAGAAATGATATGAATGCGGTTGATATACCGGTAATGAATGTAAACAGACAATATGCGCAGATACAGGGTGAACTTGATACCGTGGCATTGGAAATTTTGCATGGGGGACAATACATCCTCGGTGAAAAGGTGGACAATTTTGAAAAAGCCTTTGCTGCATATTGCGGAAGCCGATATGCGATTGGGGTTGGAAACGGTTCAGATGCCCTCGTGATAGCTTTAAAGGCCTGCGGGATTAGGCCGGGAGATGAAGTCATTACAACCGACATGAGTTTTATAGCAACCGCAGAGGCGATCATCGCAGTCGGGGCCATTCCGGTGTTTGCCGACTGTACTCCGGACACGTATACCATTGATCCTTGCGAGATCGAAAAGAAAGTGACGGAAAGGACAAGGGCGATTCTGCCCGTTCATATTTACGGTCAGTGTGCAGATATGGATGCTATCTGCAATATAGCAAAGAAGCATGGTCTGGCTGTTATAGAGGATGCCGCACAAGCAACGGGAGCAACATATAAGGGACGCTGTGCCGGAAGTATCGGGAATGCCGGTTGCTTCTCCTTTTTCCCGACAAAAAATCTGGGGTGTTGTGGGGATGGTGGCATGATCCTTACCAATGACGAGAACATCTACAGGCAATGCAAAGCAATGCGTGTTCACGGAAGCGGCAAGGACGCCCTTTTTACTTACGGATTATGGAACGGTAAAGAGATAGACATTGACAAGATTGATTTTGGAGGAAACCTTCCCAAGTATTATAATTATATAGACGGATACAATTCCAGACTTGATGCCATTCAAGCCGGGATACTGCATACCAAACTCAAATATCTGGATGATTGGAACAACAGACGCAGAGAAATAGCGCGCAGGTATGACAGCGAAATCATAAATCCGCTGATCACAAAGCCTTTTGTTGCGGAGGAGAATGAACATGTATTCTATGTTTATACGATCTCTACACAAAGAAGGGATGAATTAAGGGCCTATTTAAAATCAAATGGGATTGTGTCGGGCGTTTATTTTCCGGTTCCGTTTCATAAACAGATGGTCTTTGAGAATTTAAAATGTGTCAGTGATGCATATCCAAACGCAGAGTTTACTGCGGAACATACGCTGGTGTTACCTATGTTTCCTGAATTAACACAAGATGAAGTCGATAGAATCATCAGTACTGTGAATGGGTGGAAGCCATGAACAATCCGGCAAGAATACATCAGACAGCCAGTGTGGCAGAAAAGGCCGATATCGGGGAGGGTACCCGGGTCTGGCAGAACTGTATTGTACAAGATAAAGTTTCCATAGGAAAAAACTGCAATATCGGAGCCAATGCTTATATAGAAAAGGGTGTCAAAATTGGAAACGGTGTCACTATCAAAAACAACATAGCATTATACGAAGGTGTTGTGATTGAGGATGATGTCTTTCTTGGACCGAATTGTGTTTTCACCAATGTGATCAACCCGAGAGCTTTTATTAGCCGAAAAAATGAATTTCGCAGTACTATCGTAAAAAAAGGTGCGAGCATCGGCGCAAATGCAACAATCGTATGCGGAAACAAGATAGGAGCCTATGCGTTTGTAGGCGCCGGATCGGTAGTCACAAAAGATGTACCGGATTATGCGATGGTATATGGTAATCCGGCCAAATTTCATGGTTATGTATGTGAGTGCGGTTGTAAGTTGGATCAGGAATATTTATGTGCTGCGTGCGGCAGGGCGTATGTTCTGATCGGCAATAGAATGCGTGCAAAATAAGGATAGGTAAGGAGAATGCTATGAGATATGCGTTGATCGGCTGCGGAAGAATATCGAATAATCATGTGGTGGCAGCTTTGAACAACGGGCTGGAGATCGTAGCACTGTGCGATATTGTCCCAGAGAATGCAAAGGATAAGATCATCAAGTTTGATTTGGCAGACAAGAATATCAGAATATATGAAGACTATAGGGAGATGCTTCAAAAAGAGACTCCGGAACTGGTGGCTATTGCGACCGAATCCGGGAAACACGCTGCCATTGCGATCGATTGTATCGAGGCCGGATGTAACCTTATCGTTGAAAAACCGTTGGCGCTTTCTCTGGCCGATGCAGACGAGATCATAAGAAAGAGCAGGGAAAAAGGTGTAAAAGTATGTGCCTGCCACCAAAATCGCTTCAATAAAAGTATCGTGGAGATCCGGAAAGCAATTGATCATAACAGATTTGGCAAACTGTTGTATGCGACAGCCCATATCAGGTGGTCAAGGAATCATGAGTACTATGACAGAGCTGCGTGGCGGGGTACGTGGGAACAGGATGGCGGTGCTCTGATGAATCAATGTATACATGATATTGATCTGCTTAGATGGATGATGGGTGATGAGGTAGAACTTGTTTGCGGGATGACAGACCGATTGATTCATCCTTATATTCAGGCAGAAGATCTTGGAATAGCAATCGTCAAGTTTAAGAACGGGTCATATGGAATCATTGAGGGAACCACGGACGTGTATCCCAGAAATTTGGAAGAAACATTGTATATTTTTGGTGAGAAGGGAACCGTTAAAGCGGGGGGTGAGGCGGTTAACATTATAGAAGAGTGGCGGTTTGCCGATTATTTTGGGGATGAGGAGAAGGTAAAAGAAGAGTGTTCCGAGAATCCGCCTAACATATACGGATTTGGACACAGTAAGCTATACAGGAATGTTATTGCGTCCATAGAGGGACAGGAACAGCTTGTTGTTGACGCGGAAGCCGGAAAGAGAGCACTTGAGTTGGTTTTGGCCATCTATAAATCGGCCGCGACGGGTGAGACGGTGAGACTCCCGCTGAATGACTGCGCGACGAAAGATTTTGAGGGCATGTTTGATTGATCATGCAAGGAGTTTTTTGTGAGAGGACTGTTTTTTTCTCAAATTAACACCCCAAAAAAGGAACAAGGTGCTGTGCTCAAGGTTTTTGACGAAATCAGGGCGTTTGAGCGAGCGGGATTTGAAATGAAACATGTGAACTTTCCACCGGAAGCCGGGAGACTCAGAAAAACGCGCCTCGGGAAAGGGATCAGTGCAGCGCTTCCATTCACATATGTATTTTCAAAGTACGAGTACGATTCTTCATTTGCCGGATATGACTTTTATTACTTTCGATTTGAAGCGGCTGACTACTGGTTGACTCATTTTCTGAAACAGTTGAGAAAACACAATCCTGACGGAAGAATACTGATAGAATTCCCGGATTACCCCAATACTGCGTGGATGGATTCGCCGTTTTTCTTTCCGGTGCTTCTCAAGGATTTTGCAGCCAGACATAAATACAAAAAGTATGTGGATCGATTTGTAGTTCTAAACCCGGCTTATAAAGAAATCTATGGGGTTCCAACGGTTACTTATATGAATGGGATTGATGTTTCCCGAGTGCCCGTACGTCAACCCGACTGTGATAAAACAGACCGCATCGATGTGATCGGCATCGGAACGATGTTTCCGGTTCACGGATACGAACGTTTTATCAGGGCAATGGCGAGTTATTATGAACAGGGTGGAGACAGGAACATCGTGTTTCATATTGTCGGGGACGGTCCCGGCAAGGAGTTACAGCATTATATTCGTGTGGCCAACGAGACAGGTATGACGGAGCGAGTTGTTTTTGAAGGGAGAATGACGGGCAAGGACCTGTCTGCATGTTTCAATCACTGCAGATTGGCGGTTGAGCAGTTGGCATTGTACAGAAGAAACGGATTGCAACTAAGTTCTTCTTTAAAATCCAGGGAGTACCTTGCAAGAGGCCTTCCCATCGTTTCGGGATGCGACATAGATATCTTGCTGGATAAGGATTTTCCTTATTGGCTTAAATTTGAAAATGATGATAGTCCGATGGATATGGAGCGGATCATTTCTTTTTTTGACTCTGTTTATTCTAATGAAACGGAGACACAGGTGATCGGGAAAATAAGGAAATTCGCGGAAGATTACTGTACGTATGCGACCACGTTATCTCGGATATTTGAATATATCCGCGAAACAGGGCAGACCTGGTGAGTGAGCGGGTTCAACAATAGAGGGGAAACATTAAGGGGAAAGGGAGAGTATGAATCAAATAAGGGGAAAGTCGGGCAGGGAGATCTGGATCGATGCCTGCAGGGGACTTGGTATGCTTCTGGTCCTGCTGGGGCATAACCAGCCGCCGTTTGTGAGATGGATTTATGGATTTCACATGCCGCTGTTCTATATTCTGTCAGGCTATTTGTTCAAAAGATCACATACGGAGAGGAGCATACGCGAGGAGGCAGGGATCCTCTGCCTGCGCTACATTTTGCCCTATCCGGTCCTTGCAGCGGTAAATCTGCTGATCCACACACTGCATATCATGTATGTTACCCCGGATCACCGGTTTCCGTTCGACAGACTGCGGGAATTCATCAAAGGGCTGATCCTGGTCTACGGACCGGGCAGGGAATTCTGTTTCCCGCTCTGGTTTCTGCCGTCGATCGCCATGGCACTGATGCTGTTTTACCTGATCAGAAGATGCAGTCTGCTGTGGGTACGTATCGCCGCTTTCGCGCTGTCGCTGGCTGCTGCATGGATCTTTTTTGCCAACGGACGCGACCTGCCTTTTGCGCTTCATACGATCCCCATTGCGGTCGTATTTCTGGAAGCCGGGCATCTGCTCAGGCAGCTGCATCTTCCGGAAAGAGCAGCGGACCGCTTTGCCGTTCTGACCTTCATTGCAGCCGCTTCGTTCGGAAGCGCGGCAGTGCTTTTCAATCCGGTTGAGCGTGTGGATATATGCCTGTCCAATCTGGGGTTTGTACCGCTGATGCTCTCAGGTGCCGTGCTGCTGTCCTTTGCCCTGATGCTTGGATGCTGCGGGATCGGAAAAGTGGCTCCGGCGGTATTGAAGCCGGCTGCTTTTATCGGAAAGCACACGATCTTTCTGCTGGCCTTTGACATAGCCAGCAATGACCTGGGCGGAACGATCCTGAAGAATTTTGCTTCCGAATGGCCCTGGTACGTATCTTTCCTTACAAGATGTCTGGTGCTGATCGTGCTCTTCCTGATCTGGCAGCTGCTCATTCACCTGATCCCTTCCGAGCGGATCCGGAAACTGGTAGATTATTAGTTCTTGGAACATGGAAACTGAAGATAGAAATTTCACCAAGTCCATATGCATCTTTTCGGTCCTGCTCGCTGCTTTTATCGCGATCGCCTGTTTTCTGGCGCAGAGCAGGGAAGAGATCTATATCTCGGAAGTCTGTGCGCACAACGCGACGATCCGGTATAATCCGATCGGCGATTACAGCGATTATGTGGTCCTGACCAATGTATCGGATTCGGATATCGATCTGGACGGGTACAGTCTTTCGGATGACAACAACAATCTTACCCGTTATACCTTTCCGTCCGTGATCCTGCCTGCAGGCGGATCGGTCACGGTCTGGGCCGAGGTGCCGTCTGCCACATCCGCACCGTATACCAAAGGCGAACTGTTTACGTATTTTGCGCTCGGCGATCTGGAGACGCTCTTTCTTACGGATCCGCAGGGGCGCGTGACCGACTCCGTGCGCATTCCCAAAACGCTGCCCGATCAGGTCTGCTTCCGGGGATCTTCCCGGGATCGGTGGGAGATCAGGACGGCCGGCAGAACAGCCGCAGAGGAGGCCGCGGTCGTATCAAATGTGCCGCAGCCCGCATTCAGCGTACAGAGCGGATTTTACAAGGAAGCGTTCACGCTGCAGCTTGACGCGCAGGGGCTTGAGATCTTCTATACAACGGACGGCAGCGATCCGAAACGGGGCGGCATCCCTTACGCAGACGGTATTTTTGTGAGTGATCGCAGTAAGGATCCGAATGCGCTTGCCTCCCGTGATGCCATTTCCCTGATCGATGTTTATATCCCGAAAGAGCCCGTTGATAAAGCCACGGTCATCAGAGCCGTTGCAAGGGATGCAGACGGAACGTATTCGGAAGAGACGCATGCCGTTTATTTTACGGGTGATGAGATCAGTGCCCGCTACCGGGATGTCTGTGTCTTATCCGTCATCGTCGATCCCGATGATCTGTTTTCCGGAGAAAGCGGGATCTATGTGACGGGTGATGTCTGGGAGATGAGCGAACCCAAATGGCATGAAACGGAGGACCTTGATATCTTCTATGCACCGACCAACTATAACGGAAGCGGTGCGGGCTGGCAGAGAAACGCGAAACTGACGCTTTTTGACAGGAACGGTTCCTGCCTGTACGATGAGGATGCGCGGATCAGTACGCACGGCAACTATGCCAGATCCTTAAACCAGAAGAGTTTCAATCTGCTGCCGCGCGCGGAAGGCCTTCGCGTTTTTGACGGCTTATGGGAGGGGATGGGCGATTCCCTCGTCTTACGGACAGGCGGTACGGACGATATGCCGCTGACCAATTTCAAGGATCCGCTGAACAACAGACTGACGCAGAACATGGAAGTCGGCGCGCAGAGATCCATCTGCTGCGAGGTCTTTTTAAACGGGGAATACTGGGGATGCTATAACCTGCAGGACCGGCTGGACGAGAGCTATATCGCCAACCGTTTCGGGGTTGACGTATCGCAGGTCAACCTGATCAAGAACAAAAGAGCCAGTTCCGGAAAGACGGAGGACCTGCTGCAGTACTATACGATCACGGATTTCATCACGGAAAACGACATGGCGCTCGACACACATTACCGGATGTTCTGCGACATGGTGGACATAGACAGTCTGATCGACTATTACGCGGCCGAGGTCTATACGGCCAATGTGGACGCGTTTGACAATAACGTGGCGCTCTGGCGCGTGCGGGAGAGAGGGATCGCTCCTTATGAGGACGGAAAATGGCGTTTCCTTCTGATCGATACCGACATGAGCCTTCTGGATGCGTCGCTGGATTCCTTTACAGAGGGACAGTGCAGAGACTATAATCTGGATATGGACCTGTTCTTTTCCAGGCTGATGAAAAACAGCGCCTTTCGGGCACGGTTTCGGGAACGGTTTTCTTACCTTGCCGCAAACGACCTGTCCTATGAGCGGGTGGAACCGGTTCTTACCGAATTTGAAGAGACCTATTCGGCACCGATGCTCCGGTCGCTTTGCAGGTTCATCGATCCGGATTTTACGCCGGAGCAATACGCAAAGAATGTGGAGGCGGTGCGTGATTTTTACAGGGAGAGAGGCGGTAAGATTTGCGATTACATGATGCTTCACATGGCAGACTGATCACCATGCGTCATGAAGAAAAGTTCATCTGCTCCGACCGTCAGCTGTTTTTGCTGGAGCACCGCCTGCGATCCGTTCTGCCGCCCGACGGCCATCAGATGGGAGAGGGGTACCGGATCCGCAGTCTCTATCTGGATACGCTCGATGACAGGCTGTACCGGGAAAGCTTAAACGGTGTTGAGCGGCGTCATAAGTACAGGATCCGGTTTTATAACCTCGCGGATGATCTTTTCAGACTGGAACGCAAGGACACGGTCGGCAGTCTCAAGCAGAAAGTGTCCGCCAGGCTTTCCAAAGAGGAAGTGCAGGCGTTCTTAAACGGGGAAGGGATCGATCCGAAGGATACGGAGCTGCTGAATGAGGTTCACATCCTGCAGAACGCCGAGGGTCTGCGGCCCGTCTGCGTGGTGGATTATTTCAGAACGGCTTTCGTGTATCCGCTCGGCAACATCCGGATCACCTTTGACAGGAACATTTCCTGTACGCACCGGACTATGGATTTTTTCCGCGAAGATGCGCTGCTCCTTCCGGTCACACCGCGGGGCAGGCACGTGCTGGAAGTGAAATTCGACGGGATCCTTCCGGGGTTTGTCGCTGCGGCGTTAAACATCGGAGAACTGGAGCGGATCTCATTTTCCAAATATGCGTATGCGAGAAACGTGATAGAAAATAACGGCAG
>JAGCXZ010000018.1 GCA_017961065.1 Lachnospiraceae bacterium | reverse complement strand
TCTCGCGCCTGTTTGTGAACCGGCTGCGGTCTGCGGCGATCCTCATTATCATTCTGTTCATGCATATCGGTACGCTCTGGGGCGGCAACACGCTCGAAGAATACATGCTGCCGCTCAATCTGCTCGTGATTTTCCTGACCCTGCGCGCAGCGCTCCCCAGGGAAAATAACACTGAGGATCTCTTCCGGCTGCACTTTGAGAACATCCCTGCGTCTGTTGCGATCATAACGGGAATCTGTTTCGGCGTGATGCTGTTTGCCAAGGTGACCGTAGCTTCTCCGATCGCCGGCGTCGTGATCGCCGTTTGCTTGAACGACCTGCTGGATATAAATTTCCGCGCGCTGTTCCGCTATCTCGCCTTTGCTTTTCTCGGCGTTGTGATCGCAGCGCTGCCGATCTTCCTGTATTTCGGATACCATGATATGATCCCGCGGATGCTCTATTGCGTCTTTGAATTCGCGACAAAGCGCTCCGTTGACTTTTCCGAACCCTTCAACAAGGATTGGGAACTGAAGACGATCGGCGCGATCTTTGCTTTCTCTTTGCGCTCTTCCATCCGAAACGGCTGGGCCGCCGCCTGCAGATCCTGCTGCTTTCCATGGCGGCATCGACCTATCTGCTCCTCCACCTGGGTGTACCGTTCATCTACTATTTTGCCACGGTCTTCCCGGTGCTGACACTCTCTCTGGCTGTCTTCTTAAAGGTCTACGATCCGCTCATCCTGTTTTCAAACATCAGGCAGTTCATCTGTCTGGCTACGATCGGCGTAATGCTCTATTTTTACGCGAATGCAAGTCTGGATACGATAGATACGTTTTTAAACGGACGGGATACCGAATGGTATGAAGAGGATTATCAGGCCTGCAGGGACCTGGCGTCGCTGATCCCGGAACGGGAAAGAGATCAGGTTTTCTCGTTCTCGACCGACATGATCTGGTTTGAGGTTAACCAGATCCTGCCCTGCAACCCCTATCAGGTGAATCTGCAGTTCTTTATCGCGCTCGATCCCTCGATCGAAGCCGATCTGACACAGTATCTGTATGAAACACCCCCGAAGTGGCTCGTTGTCGGAGACTCCTTCGAGGGTGAGATTCCATCACTCTATGATATTGTGTTCGCAAAATACGACTGTATCTGTTCCAACGGTTCCGGTAACCTGTATCTGCTGAGAGACGACTGACGCATCAGTCCTCCTCCTTCAGGCTGCCCTTTGTGGAACGTGTCTTTGCGTAGATCAGCAGAAGCAGTGTTCCGATCACGCCTGCGGATACGATGTTGCTGGCCGCAGCCACCGCGCCCTGCGTAAATACAAGGTTTACAGGCTCGCCGTACATCAGGATGTCCAGCACCGGAGCAACCACGATCCATGCGATCACATTGCCGATCACCTGAACAACGTTGAAGAACACGATGTCCTTACCCGTGAATATGCCCTCATCCACACGCAGTTTTGCAAATGAGAAACCGTAAATGCAGCCTGCTACGCCGCTCGCGATAACCCAGCTCCACCAAACGGAACCGTAGGAGATCGCATCACCCAGTGCATGGCCGATAAAAGCGATCAGCGCGCTGCAGATCGGTCCGAAAAGACCCGCAAAGAATGCGCAGACACCGTAACAGGTCTGTACCTGCGTCTCGGGGATACCCGTAGGCACCTTCACAAACATGTTCAGAACCAGGAAGATCGCAGCGCCGAGCGCTGTTGCAACGATCGTCTTTGTTCCAAACTTCCAGCATTTTTTCCAATCCATATCCCTACCTCCTTTTTAGACCGCGGCTCTCTCACACAATATGAGCGCCGCATTCTTTGTAGATGAAACATTTATCCCAAGGCTGCTGCCGGTCCGGATCCTATCCGATCGTCACCGTCCAGTCGCTGCCGTAAGATACCCTGTAACTGTCCGTAAAGGACCCCATACATACCGCAAATGCCACATTCATCAGCTCGTTGTTGTAGAGGATCGGTTCGCCCTTTTCCACGCACCCGAACGCCTTGTCAAACCGGATCGTCTCATCAAAGACCACTTCGTCCCCGCACCGGATGACAACCGGCACGAGGGAACCGTAGACAAATCCGTTGTCCAGCATGAGCGACAGCGGGATGTTGGTCCAGGCATTCCCGAAGTTCGGGTCGTCGATCTCAATGATGCCTTTGACTTTCCCGTCTGATATCGTTGCAGCGGGCAGATCGTGCATGACGATCTCATCCACGGGATAGGCCGGTCCGACGCCTTCAAAATCAATGATCCCGCTCGCAAGCCGCGCAGCGGTATAACCGAACAGATCCCTTCCGTGGAAGATCGCAACGCCCTCCGTGTCTTTCCCGCGCAGGCGGTTCACGCTCTCATCGATCTCACGGACCTCGAGGATCCCCATATCCCGCTTGATATGCGTCAGCGAACCGTTATCGGGCGTAACGACATAGTAGCCGCCCCTGACTTTGGCAACACACGCTCTTCTTGCCGTCCCCACGCCCGGATCCACAACGGATACGTAGATCGTTCCTTCCGGCCAGAACCGCAGACTCTGGTTCAGGCGGTAGGAAGCCGACCAGGTATCATACTGGGGCAGCTCATGCGTGCCGTCGATGATCTCAAGGCTCCTGTCCACGGATTTCACGACCCCGTACATCGAGGAAACGGCGCCTTCCTTATAGGTAAAATCAGTCTGAAATACAAGTATCGGTTTTGTATGATCCGGCATGAAGATCTCCTTTCCTGTTCCGCACTCCGGCATTCCGAAGACCCGCTTTGTAAACCCTATGTTGCGCGGGTGCAAAGCGTCCCGGTTTGAACAGCGTCATATAAACGGATTATAGTAACGCGAATGATTCACGAATACGATCATCGCAATGGAAAGCAGCAACAGTGCAATGCAGATGCCAAGCGCCAGGAAATCCGCGACAGTCAGTTTTTTGGCGCAGTACCACGTGCGTTTCTTATGCATGCCGAAGCCGCGCAGATCCATGGCATTGCTGATCAACTCGATCCGGTCGAGCGTTGTGAAGATCAGCGGAACGCAGATATTGATCACGTTTTTGATGCGCCTGCCGAGCTTTTCCTTGCGCGACATATCAAGCCCTCTGGCCTGCTGTGCCACGGAAATGTCCTGATAATCACGGATCACGTCGGGAAAATAACGCAGCGTCAGCGCCAGTGCATATGTCGCTTTATACGGAATGCCGATCCGGTTCATCGACGAAGCCATTTCGGAAGGGTGCGTTGCCAGGATAAAGATCATGCCGAGCGGGATGATCGCACAGTACTTCATGACTTTGCTGCCCTGATACATGACCTGCTCCCAGGTCAGCGTATAACGTTCCGTAATGGTAAAGATCACATGCTTCGTGCCGTAGATCTCCACACCGTACTGCGGGCTGAACAGGAAGGTTAGCAGAATGTTCATCACCATGAAGATCGCGACATAGATGACCATCAGCCTGATCTGTCTGAAAGTGATCTGGGACATCAGAAAAGCCGCCATGGATACCAGAAAGACCAGTACCATGACACGGATGTCATAGGTGAACATGACAGCCGCACCCGCGATCATAAAGCAGAGGAACTTTGTGACACCGCTCAGATCATATATGAAATTGTGCCGTTCCACATAGTCAAACAGCTTTCTGTTCATCGCAGACTCCTATGCCTCCCGCACGCCGGAGCGTTCGGATTCCCGTAAGGAACGTTCGTAATTGATGAAGTTCTCCACAAATCCCTGCGTATCGTCAATCCCGCATGCCACGGCCAGATCGTAGAGCGAGGTCAGCTTCAGGCTCGCGCTCTCGGCGATCTTAGCGGTCGTAAGAGCATGCACGCTGGATCCGTCATAAAGGATCTTTCCGTTCGTTACCACGATCGCATGCGCCGTGTATTCCAGCATCAGGTGCATATCGTGCGTGATGATGAGTATCGTTACCCCGCTCTCATTCAGGGAACGGAGGAATTCCATGATCTCGGTGTAGTGATAGTAGTCCTGTCCGGCCGTCGGCTCGTCCAGGATCAAAATCTTTGGGTTCAGCGCCAGCATGGAAGCGATCGTAACACGCTTTTTCTGCCCGAAAGACAGCGCCGATATGGGCCATTTGCGCATCGGATACAGCCCGCAGATCTTCAGTGCCGCCTCCACTTTCTCCCTGATCTCCTCTTCCGGAACTCCCCGCAGTCTCAGCCCGAGAGCGACTTCATCAAAGATCATGGGCTTGCAGATCATCTGGTTGGGATTCTGCATGACATAGCCGATATGCTGCGCCCTCTCTTTGATCGTCAGATCACTGATATCGTTGCCTTCAAAATAAAACTGCCCCCGCACATTCCTGACCAGGCCGCAGATCGCCTTGGCCAGTGTGCTTTTCCCGGCACCGTTGGTACCGACGATGGATACCATCTCACCGGCTTCAATGCTAAAATCGATCCCCTTTAAGATATCCTGGTCCCTGTTGTAGGCAAACCTGAGATCTGTACCGCTTAAGATCTCCTCACGTGCCCTGCGCGGTTTTGGCGCAGGCTGCGCCGCATTCCATCTGCAGACAGCGTCTTTGACTTTGTCGATCGCAAGCGTATCCATGCTTTCCGGATGCAGATCTTTCGTGACCTCCACCCCCGCATAGCGCAATGCCGTTACATACAGCGGTTCGCGGATGCCCAGAGGTGGAAGGATCTTTGCCTCAAACAGCGCGCCGGCATCCATATCCGCCACGATACGTCCCTCGTTCATGACGATGATACGGTCCACATGCCTGTAAAGGACATCTTCCAGACGGTGTTCTATGATAATGACTGTCTTGTTGTATTCGGTCTTGATCTTATCGATCAGGTCGATCGCTGTCTTGCCGGTGGCAGGATCCAGATTCGCGAGCGGCTCATCAAACAGGAACAGCTCCACATTATCCACCATGACCCCGGCCAGACCGACTCTCTGTTTCTGTCCGCCCGAAAGTTCAAACGGAGAATTGTTCAGCAGGCCGTCCATGTCGACGATCCCGGCAGTCTTTTGCACCAGTTCCTTCATCTCATCCTGAGGCATGCACTGGTTCTCAAGCGAAAACGCGATATCTTCCGCGACCGAAAGCCCCACGAACTGCCCGTCTGGATCCTGTAGCACCGTACCGACGATCTTACTCAGCTCAAACAGGCTCATTTCTTTTGTTTCTAAGCCTTTGATCTGAACGCTCCCCTGACTCTCGCCCTTGTACGAGAATGGGATCAGACCGTTAATGCAGTGCCCGAGCGTGCTTTTCCCGCTTCCGCTCGCGCCCGCGATCAGGATCTTCTCACCCTCGTAAATGGTCAGGTCGATATGATGCAGGGTCGGTTCGGCCTGCGCAAAATACTGATAGGAAAAGTCACGGAAAGTAACCAGCGGTTTCTTATCGCTCATAACTGCTTTCTCCATGTGCGGACGCTGAACAGCAGGATCATCGGGAACAGTTCGAGCCTGCCCGCAAGCATGTCAAAGATCAGAACACACTTGGAAAGAATACTGAAGTGGCCGAAATTGCAGGTCGGACCCACTGCCGAAAGGCCGGGACCGATATTGTTGAAGGTCGCCGCAACGGCCGTAAAGGATGTCTCCAGATCAAAATTGTCGCAGAAGCATACGACGAGAAGCGAGGCCACAAAGATCATGATGAACGTGGCAAGATAGGTGTTGATCGAACGCAGCACGTTGTGCTCGACGGGTTTGCCCTCCATTTTGATGATCTTCACGCGGTTGGGGTGGATCATCGAAGACATTTCCTTCATGACGGTCTTCCAGAGGATCGCGATCCTGGAAACCTTGAGACCGCCGCCGGTACTGCCGGCGCAGGCGCCGATGAACATCAGCAACACAAGGATCGCCTTGGAAAAAGCGGGCCAGGCATCGAAGTTCACCGTGGAAAAACCTGTCGTTGTGATGATGGAGGCAACCTGAAAGATCGTATGGTGGAAAGCTTCAAACAGGGATGCAAAGAATCCTCTGACATTCCATGTGATCAGGACTGTGGCCGCCAGGATGATCAGCAGGTAGGTTCTGGCCTCCTCGGATTTGAGCGCATCCTTCGGTTTCTTTGCATAGAACAGGAAATAGACGTTGAAGTTCACGCCGAATAAGATCATAAAGATCGTTGCGATCATCTGCTGGTAGAAGGAATAATCCGCAAGTCCGGTGTTCTTAACGGCAAATCCGCCGGTACCGGCCGTGCCGAAACTGATGCAGATCGCATCAAAAACAGGCATCTTGCCGGCGATCAGCAGGATGAATTCCGTCAGCGTCAGGATCAGATAGATGCTGTAGAGGATCTTGGCCGTGGAGCGCACCTTGGGTACGAGTTTG
>JAGCXZ010000191.1 GCA_017961065.1 Lachnospiraceae bacterium | reverse complement strand
TCTTTTTTGTCCGGGATATGGTCTGAGAAATTTCATGGAATCTTAAGAAACGGATATGGAGATTACGCTCCCTTTGTGGTATACTGAATCTGTAGCAACGAAGTGTCGAAGATGCTTCGCGAGAAAGGGGTGACCGGCATGAAATTTACGATTGTTGGTAAGAACATTGACATCACCGAGGGACTCAGAAGTGCGGTTGAGGACAAGATCGGTAAACTGGAGAGATATTTTACACCGGACACGGAAGTTCATGTAACATTAAGCGTTGAAAAAGAGAGACAGAAGATCGAGGTAACGATCCCGGTCAAGGGCTCGATCATCAGATCCGAACAGGCCAGCAATGATATGTACGTTTCCATTGATCTTGTGGAAGAGATCATAGAGAGACAGCTGAAGAAATACAAGAACAAACTGATCGATTCCAAGCATGGAGCATCCAACTTCAAACAGGAATTCCTGGAGAAGGAGTTTTCGGATGACGAGGAGATCAAGATCGTTCGCTCCAAACGGTTTGACATCAAGCCGATGTATCCGGAGGATGCCTGCATCCAGATGGAACTGCTGGGACACGGATTCTACGTATTCTGCAATGCGGAGACGGATCAGGTGAACGTGGTCTATAAGAGAAAGGGCAATACTTACGGACTGATCGAGCCGGAGATCTGAATGAGACAATGACCTGTATCTTGCAGGAACAGAAAATGCGACAGCATAGGGAGCACCGCGGTGCTCCCTGTTTTGCGGAATATGAAGCTTTACGGGAGAAAATAACATGAAAACAGGCTTAACGTTTGATACGGTCGCGCTGGATGATGCGCAATCCGCGCTGGTGATCATCGACCAGACGAAGCTGCCGAATGAGGAAGTCATACTGCATCTGAAAACGCAGCAGGAGATCCATGAAGCCATCTATCTGCTTAAGGTGCGCGGAGCGCCGGCGATCGGCGTGGCGGCGGCATACGGCGTATATCTGGCGGCAAAGGAGATCCGGACGGATGATTACGAGACCTTTGCGCTTGAATTTGCCAAGGCGGCTGCCTATCTGAATTCCGCCAGACCGACCGCGGTCAACCTGTCCTGGGCGCTGCGCAGGATGGAAAAGATCGTAAAGGAAAGCAGGGGCTTAAGCGTACCCGAGATTAAGGAAAAACTGAGGGCGGAAGCTGTTGAGATCCAGGAAGAGGACATCAGGATCTGCAGATCGATCGGCGAATACGGGCTTTCTCTTGTAAAACCGCATGACGGGCTGCTCACACACTGCAACGCGGGACAGCTTGCGACAAGCCGCTACGGGACAGCCACGGCACCGATGTATCTCGGACACGAGCGGGGATATGATTTTCACGTGTATGCGGACGAAACCAGACCGCTGCTGCAGGGCGCAAGGCTGACCGCCTACGAACTTGAGAAAGCCGGGATCGATGTGACGCTGATCTGCGATAACATGGCATCCACGGTGATGAAGCAGGGAAAGATACAGGCCGTGTTTGTCGGCTGCGACAGAGTGGCCATGAACGGTGATGCCGCCAATAAGATCGGCACTTCAGGGGTTGCGATCCTGGCAAAACACTACGGGATCCCGTTCTATGTCTGTGCCCCGAGTTCCACGATCGATGAAAAACTCACAAACGGCGCACAGATCCCAATCGAGGAGCGCAACGGTGAGGAGATCTCCACGATGTGGTATAAGCAGAAAATGACCGCGGATGGCGTAAAAACCTTCAATCCGGCGTTTGACGTGACAGACCATGACCTGATCACGGCGATCATCACGGAAAACGGGATCGCAAGGGCGCCCTACACCGAATCCCTGCCGAAGATGCTTGAGGGTACGCAGGGGCACTGAGATACGCGGAACACGCCTTGTTCATATTTTTTTAACAGTTGTATAGATTGAACAACAGGGGTGTTTCTGATACAATATACTTTGGCTTGTTTTACTATATCTTCTCCAGAACAGACGGAGTGTTTTAAACCATATGAAATTAGTTGAGAAAATATTCGGAACCCACAGTGAGCGAGAACTGAAGATGATCTCCGATACTGTGGATCAGGTAGAATCCTATCGTGACGCCATGATGGCGTTGTCAGATACTGAACTCCGGGACAAAACCAGAGAATTCAAGAAAAGGTATGCGGACGGTGAGACGCTTGACGATCTCCTGCCGGAGGCCTATGCGGTCGTGCGCGAAGCGGCAAGACGTGTTCTGAAAATGGAACACTACCGCGTGCAGATCATCGGCGGTATTATCCTGCACCAGGGCCGTATCGCCGAGATGAAGACCGGTGAAGGTAAGACGCTGGTAGCGACTTTGCCTGCCTACTTAAATGCCCTGACCGGCCGCGGCGTTCATGTGGTAACGGTCAACGATTATCTGGCCAACCGTGACGCGGAGTGGATGGGACAGATCCATGAATTCCTGGGACTGACCGTCGGCTGCGTGCTGAATGAGATGAAGCCCGAGGAAAGACGGGCTGCCTATGCCTGCGATATCACCTATGTGACCAATAACGAGCTCGGATTTGATTACCTGCGCGATAACATGGTCATCTATAAGGAACAGTTGGTGCTGAGGGATCTTGCCTATGCCATCATCGATGAGGTGGACTCGGTCCTGATCGATGAAGCGCGTACCCCGCTGATCATTTCCGGCCAGAGCGGCAAATCCACCAAACTCTATGAAGTCTGCGATATCCTGGCCCGCCAGCTGAAGCGCGGTGAGGATATGGAGGAACTGACCAAGATGGATGCCATCATGGGCGTGGAGCGTGAGGAGACGGGTGATTTTATCGTCAATGAGAAGGATAAATTCGTCACGCTGACCGCAGAGGGCGTACACAGGGTCGAGCAGTTCTTCCAGATCGAGAACCTTGCGGATCCGGAGAACGTCGAGATCCAGAACAACATGATCTTAGCGCTCCGTGCGCATAATCTGATGTTCCGCGATCAGGACTATGTGGTAAAGGACGATCAGGTGCTGATCGTTGATGAGTTTACGGGACGTATCATGCCGGGCCGCCGTTATTCCGACGGTCTGCATCAGGCGATCGAGGCGAAGGAGCACGTGAAAGTCAAACGCGAAAGTAAGACGCTTGCCACGATCACGTTCCAGAACTTCTTTAATAAATTCGAGAAAAAGTGCGGCATGACCGGTACGGCCCTTACGGAAGAACAGGAATTCCGGGATATCTACGGGATGGACGTCATCGAGATCCCGACCAATGTGCCGGTGATCCGTGTGGATCATGAAGATGCCGTCTATATGACCAAGAAAGAGAAATTCCATGAACTCGAAGCAGAGATCGTGGCGGATGCCGGTATTCACGGTGCCGTAACCATTGCGACCAACATGGCCGGCCGTGGTACCGATATCAAGCTGGATGATGAGGCCAGGGCAGCAGGCGGCTTAAAGATCATCGGTACGGAGCGCCACGAGAGCAGACGTATCGATAACCAGTTGAGAGGTCGTTCCGGACGTCAGGGCGATCCCGGTGAATCCAGATTCTTTATCTCGCTGGAAGACGATCTGATGAG
>JAGCXZ010000190.1 GCA_017961065.1 Lachnospiraceae bacterium | reverse complement strand
CGTAGGGCTTCGTGATGAATTCGGCCGCGCCGTCTTTGATCGCCTGCGTCATCTTGCCCGCCTGACCGACAGCCGTGATCATGATGACTTTCGCGTTCTCATCCTCTTTGTGGATAAGCCGCAGTGCCTCAAGCCCGTTCATTTTAGGCATCGTGATATCAAGCGTTACAAGATCCGGCTTCAGTTCCTTATACATCAGGTAGCCTTCCTCACCGTCCGATGCTTCTCCGACGATCTCGTGTCCCGCTTTTGTAATGATCTCCTTTAGGATCCTCCTGGATGTTCTGGAATCATCAACCAAAAGAATTTTTCCCATCTTTATTCCTCCTGACTCTTTATAGATCCCGCCCGTTAGCGGCAGGGTGTATGCACAGTTAGCAATCAAATAAGATCTCGTGGTTTCTTGCGGCAAGCAGATGCACCGTCTGATCGCCGACAACGATCGGAAGTACGATCATGCGGTCGGATCTGACCGCTTTAATGCCCTGCGTGTATTCCGGCGGCTCCAGCTCCAGCTCGATCCCCTGCAGGCTTACGTTCGATGCATAAAGCCCCGCAACGCAGTTGACAAACTCCCCGACCGCATCCAGCATATCCGCATCCACTGTCTCAAACTCTTCTTTGCCAAACAGCCTTGCCAAAGGAAGCAGGGATCCGTTCTTTCCGGTTAAGCCGACCGTCAGCATCGGGTTGCCGTTTGCGACCTGCCTGGCCCCGTGATCATCATCGAGCCCCGTCTCATAAGTTCCCTTCTTGGGATAGATGTCCGTATCCACGAAACGGATCAGCGTTCTTAACACGATCCCGTAAAGCCGCACCGCCTGCTCCGACTTGTCCGGCAGATAAAGCGGCAGGATCCTGTCCGGATCATCGCTCTTTAACGCTTCGATCTCTGCGTCGGTAAACCCGCAGTCCGTCTTGAAGTCGAGTACGCACTGCTCGAGCTGGTCGATGTGCAGCAGTCCCATGTCAGACAGGGTCTGCGCAAACGCCATGTAGGCATCGCCCTGTTTTTTAAGCAGCACTTCCACGTCCGCTTCTTTTAACAGCCCCATCTCAACCGCAATGTCGCCAAAGCGCTTGTCCTCTCTGGCCTGCGCGCGGTTGATGCGCTCTGCGTCCGCAGCATCGAGCATCCCCTGCGAAACAGCGATCAGACCGAGTTTGACTCTGGTCTTCTTCTGCTCGTAGAGCACGTCCTTTAACTGCTCCGTGGTAATGATATTTTGTTCCACCAGATAATTGCCGATAATCGAAGATACCATCGATACTCCTTTCACGACGATTTGGCTTTTTTACTATTTTATATTGCTCACGGGACAGTGTCAAATTCACAAAGGCGCGTGACAAGCCGATCAGATCGGTTTTGCGTTCGCACAGAACATGGTGTATGATCTGTATAAACGATCTTTCGGAGGGAAAATCATGGGCATGACACGGAAACTCTACGAAACGGATGGGCTGCTGGCAGAATGTACGGCAGTGATCACCGGATATGAAAATATAGAAGGAAAGCATTACATCACGCTGGATCAGACGATCTTATTCCCGGAAGGCGGTGGGCAGAAGGCTGATACCGGTCTGCTGATCGTTGAGGATAATGCAGCGGGAAAATCAAACGATGACGGTAATGTACCTGCATCAAATGAAACCGGCGGCAGATCCGTTCGCGTCCTGGACGGGCACGAGCGCGTCAAGGGCTGCAGCTTAAGCGGCCCTGTCTATCTGATCAGCGAAGCGCTTCCTGTCGGCGCTTCTGTGTTATGTAAACCTGATTGGGAACAGCGCTTCTCCCGCATGCAGCAGCACAGCGGTGAACATATCTTAAGCGGACTGGTTCACGCAAACTTCGGTTACGACAATGTCAGTTTTCATTTAAGCGATACCGATCCCGTCATCGTATGCTTTAACGGTCCCTTAAGCGAAGAAGAAATCAGGCGTATGGAAACGCTTGCCAATCAGGCGATCTGGAACAATATCCCGATCAACGTCTCCTACCCTTCCAAGGAAGAACTCGCATCGATCACCTATCGCAGCAAGATCGAGATCGAAGGCCAGGTAAGGCTTGTTACGATCCCGGGCATTGATGTCTGCGCCTGCTGCGCGCCGCACCTTCCTTCTACCGGTCATATCGGTCTGATCAAGATCGTATCTTCTGCGAGTTATAAAAACGGCGGCACGCAGTTAAACATCCTCTGCGGATCACGCGCGCTTGCCCTTTTGCAGCACGAATATGATCTGCTGCAAAACCTGGCCAAAGAATTCTCCACGTCTGCAGAAAAACTGACGGGTGTGATTTTGACGCAAAGAGATGAACTCTTAAAGGCACGCGAAGAACTCGGCAGCATCCGCGAGAAAAAGCTTCTGGATGAGATCGTAGCACTCACGGAGGAAGATGCGCCCTGCATTTTCGGGGAAGATCTCAGTCCGCATGCGATGAAAATCTGCTACAATGCGCTTACGGATCGTTTTGACCGCTACTGCGGCGTGTTCTCGGGCTCTGATGAAGAAGGCTACCGCTTCTATGCCGGGCATCCCGCGCACGACTCGAAGATCCTTGCAGGAAAGATGCGCGAAGAACTGCAGGCAAACGGAGGCGGTTCTGCCGATATGATCCAGGGAAAACTGCAAAAAAAGAAAGAAGAGATCAAGCTCTTCTTTCTGAAATAAACCATATCATTAATCAGTTGGATACGTTGTAGAACGCTTCGATGCCGTTTACCGTACCTTCCGCCAGCGCATTGAGATGCTCATCCGACAGATCCGTGCACTGGTTTCCGAACTCCACATCCACCGAAGGGATCGTCGAATAACTGGTCTGCGTTAAGTCGATCGCCATGCTGCCGTTGCCGCTGATCTTGCAGCCGTTGTTACCCAGGGCTTTGACGATCTGTGCGCCCAGCTCATCGCTCATGTGATAGGTCCGGTCAACCGGCGGCATTCCTTTGATCCCGTCCGGAACCGAAATGTAGAAACACCCCTTGTCATAATCCAGGCCGTCGCCGTCAAAATGGATCGAAACATGGCAGTCCGCCACGTTATTGCAGATCACGGTGCGCGCCACGTTATCAAGTTGCACATCATCACCGTCCCGAAGCATTAGCACATCATATCCTGCTTCCAGGAGTTTGTCGCGGATCAGCCTTGCCAGTTTCAGCGTCATGCTCGCTTCGGAAGTTCCGTCCTTAAAAGACATTCCGCCCGATACGGCAACCGCCTCGATCGAGCCTGCCGCCGTCGTGCCGCCCGTGACTTTGGGCGTCATGTCCGGATGACAGTAAGTCTTGACCTCCGTGCCGCCTTTCGTGCCGTGCCCGGCATTGATCCCGACCCGGATCCCGCAACGGTTCTCGCCCGGTGCTTTATAGAACACGGCCGTGCCGGAATTGATCTTGGAAAAGGATGCATACTCCCAGTTGGGATCAAGAGATACCGACTCGCCGTTTTCAACGGAAAGCTTGTCGATGTTTGTGGCTTTGGGCGGCTCCTCGGGTTCTAAGGGCTGCGTTTCTTCGGTATTTTCCTCCGGTTCCTCCACAATGGCGCCCATGTCTTCTGTCACGTCTTCCGCAAAAGCGCCTTCGGATTCGACGGTGATCGTCAGCGTTTCCTGATTCTCTTCCGCCTTGAGCACGTCCTCATTCTTCGTGACTTTCATGACCGCCTGCTCTTTCTCCTCCTCATCGGCAAAAAGTCCGAACGGTCCGTCACACGCGCTCACAAAAACGCAGACAACAAGAGCCGGTATCAAAAAACGCATCCTGTAAAGTATTCTGTTATGTTCTGATCTTGATTTTCTCATATTATTTATATTCTTCGGGCGATCGCGTTCATGGGTTGCGGATCGGCCTCGTCGGTTTCAGTTTCATTCAGCGCTTGCGGATCAGACGCGTCACGGGACTTAACAGCAGTTTCAGAAGAAGGCCCGCGAGTACGGAACAGATGAAGTTGACCGGCACGCTTAAGAAGAAGTACCAGAAAAACTCACCCGCCTGCGTCAGCGTCTGCTTCAGATACGAAAAGATGATCACATCAAAAACGCCCGTAAACAGGTATATCTCAAGAGATACGCCGGAGATCGCCGCAAGGATCTTCTGCAAAAAGCGCGGTCTTACATTTACATCATAAAACAGAAGGAAGAATGCAGCAGATGCGATCACGACCGTCAGCACCGAATAACCGCTGTCCGTCTGCGCAAGCACCTGCCAGTCAAAGAGCGCTCCATCTGCTGTAAGGTAGGATACCGCGGCATTGACCGTTGTCGTTACAAGGATCGCAAGGACTGCCAGAAGCTTATTTACCTTCGGGCGATAAGTCCTGATGTAGGCGCCGAGGAAATAGTAAACGAACGGGTAGAGCATCTGCCAGTAAGAGGGCACCACATAGAGCACGAGCGGATAAAGGCTTCCGATCACGGCAAGCGTTGCGATCAGCCACTTATGCTGCTTTGCATCAAGCGCTTCCCAGAGTTTGTTAAGGAACGGGATCAGCAGCATCAGCGCCACATACATGCCCACATACCAGGCCAGCTGGTAGGTCGCGATGGCTTTCAGTCCGGTCAGGAAGGTAAAATAACCCGCGCCGTAATAGATGTTGCTGACAATGATCTTAACAACGCCGATCACAACGTACGTCAGAAGGATCGGCACAAGGCTTAGGTAATGGGCCCTGGAAAAGGTCTTATGGCATTTCAAATATCCCGTCAGCATCATGAAAAGGGGTACACAGATCATGAAAAACCATCTGCCCCACGTCATTGCCATCATCCTGCCTCCCGCAAGCGGGGTCTGGTAATAGTTGCAATTCAGATAAAAGTGCACCGCCACCACAAAGACGGAGGCGCATACGCGGACCAGATCCGGTCCCGTTTCCCTGACGGTATTTGCTGCTTTTTCTGTCGTTTTATCCGTATCCTGCAAGGTGTCTCCCATATCGGCCGATGCAGCCGCTCCTGTGCTTATACGTCTCTGCTTATGCCGAGATCACACCGGCCAGTTCTTTCAGCCATTCACCCGCACAGTCTTCGATCGCGCCCTGATCCGAAAGGCTTGAAAGAGACGGATCCATCGGGATCTGCGCCGTGTGTGCGATGTTATATTTCTTTGCGATCGTTTCCATATTGCTCTGTCCGAAGATGTAATGCTTCTCCTTACAGTTCGGGCATTCAAAATAAGCCATATTCTCAACCACGCCGAGCACCGGGATGTGCATGATCTCCGCCATCTTCACGGCTTTGCCGACGATCATGCCCACAAGCTACAGCGGGGAAGTCACAACGATGATCCAGTCAACCGGCAGGCTCTGTAAAACCTTCAGCGGCACATCGCCTGTTCCGGGCGGCATGTCCACGAACATATAGTCTACTTCGTTCCAGATCACGTCGGTCCAGAACTGCTCCACGGTTCCCGCAATGACAGGGCCTCTCCATACCACGGGGTCATCCTCGTGCGGCAGGAGCAGGTTCACGCTCATCAGCTCGATCCCGCTTTTTGTGATCGCAGGCAAAATGCCGTCTTCCGTGCCGGCTGCATTCTCATGCACGCCAAACATCTGCGGAATGGACGGACCCGTGATATCCGCATCCAGGATCGCGGTACTGTAGCCCTGCTTCTTCATGGCAACTGCCATAAGGGACGTCACCATGGACTTACCCACACCGCCTTTGCCGCTGACAACGGCGATCACCTTTCTGATATCGGAAAACTGGTTCGTCGGCTTCAGAAAACTCTTCGGATCACGCTCCGAACAGCTCTCGCCACAGGTCGAACAATCATGTGTACACTCACTCATTCTGAACCTCCAAAATCCTTTTTTTGTGCGCAACGCTTCGCGCACTAGTATACCAAACTCTGCCGGTTCTAGCAAATGCCGCTGGGTACCACGTTTCTTTGCTATAAGGGTTGATAAAATATCCACATTGTGTTAACATCTTATCAGGGTGGTTATATATCACCGATTATGCAGTGCTCCTATCATATATGACAACACATCTCAGTTCCACGAGAAACATATTAACAGTTACCACTATAAATGATACAATACATACAGACGATGCTCAGGAAAGTCGACAGAAGCAGATCTCGTGAGGGATACAGTTTTATAAGCGATAAACGATTTGATGCTATTACTGTGCCGGTCAGAAAAAAAGGGGCGATAATAATACGCGGTGGAGAAGATGCTGAAAAACACCTTGACAGTGTTGGTGCCAATGCCGCATGCTTGGGCGACGTGCTGATATTCAGACAGAATGTCACGATCAGTGAGGTTTTGGAAGAAACTCGGCATTTCGAACAGAACCTGACAGGCTTAAACTCAAATAAACCGCATAGGATCCGGGAGTTACTTAATGAAATAGACGCCAAGGAATTCATTTTGCAAAACGCCAAAAAGTACAGTGTTCCTCAGAAAGAATTGGATGAAACAAAGGAACAACTCAAATTCTATAGAACGCAACTGAGTTATTACGGAGAAGCAAAGCATGTGTATAGTATTATCTGAATTTATTATAGCTGAAAAATACATAGTATTG
>JAGCXZ010000189.1 GCA_017961065.1 Lachnospiraceae bacterium | reverse complement strand
TGACGTGAAAAACAAACAAAAGGGATAACAGCAGAAGAACCGGAAGCATACGAGGATTGGAAAGAGGAACAAGCGGCAAATGATAGCAAGCGGTCAGGCGTCAGATTGATTTGGCAGGGTGTAAAAGCTCTGCCACTTCTCATGCAGGCTCTGCCGACCCGTGGAGGGTAAACTCGTTTTTCTTGTATGAGATCAGCCCGTCCCGCTGCATTTTGCTTAGCTCGTTGGACATGGCGCTGCGGTCTACGCCGAGGTAGTCCGCCAGCTGCTGCCGGTCGAAGGGAATGGAAAAATGTGCGCTGCCATGCTCCATCGCCTGCTCGGAAAGGTAGGACAGCAGCCGCTCCCGGAGAGATTTCGATGCGATGTGCATCATGCGGGTGGACAGGCTGTAATTCTTCTGGGCGAAAATGCGGATCAGGTTATGGACGATCCTCTGATGGAAAGAGCAGCCGCTGGCGCAGGTCGTGGTGAGATGCCGCATATCCAGAAAGAGAATGAGGCTGTCCTCCGCAGCCACCACGTCGCACATGAGCTCCTTTCCCGGAATGGCGGCATAGGTTTCCGCGAATACGGAGCCTTGGGTCACATGCCCAAAAATGCCGCTGTTTCCCCAGTAGAAATTCACAACGATGTTTACGCTGCCCTCTTCCACCAGACCGAGCTCCGTAATGCTTTCTCCGGCACGGAAGATGATCTCACCCTTTTTGTATTCCTTTTCGTGAGCGTTCAGGCAGGAGAGTAGCTCGCGCAGCTCTTCTTCCCGGATGCCGTGAAACAAAGGCGTATTTGTCAGAGAAAAATAGTTCATGAAATTCTTCCCCTCCGTTGTTGCAACAACATACCGATAGACTTCATTATAGTATATTCACGTCGAAAGAACAAGGACGGGTCTTGCAGCAGAAGGAAAGGAGACGGCACGATGATCATGGAAGGCTGCCAAGGCAAGCCGCAGATCAAGATCATGGAGAAAACCTGCCCGCAGTGTGGCTGCGAGGTGGAGATCTTCTCGATCGATACACAGGTCGCCTGCGAAAACTGCGGTTTTGTGATCTACAACGACACGCTGAACTGCGTACAGTGGTGCAAGTACGCCCGAAAATGCGTGGGCGATGAAATGTATGAGCACCTCATGGAGATCGTCCGGCGGAAGAAGGAACGGGAGGAAGGCTCGGGCACGGCTGATAACCGCTTGATGTGAGGCTGCGGCCAAAATGGAAGCTCTCATGAGATACGCGGTTCCGTTGTCGAAACAACATGCTATATCCACAATATCCCCTATACTGAGACCGCGAAGGAGCAA
The DNA here is from genome assembly GCA_017961065.1 of Lachnospiraceae bacterium. Classification (GTDB taxonomy): domain Bacteria; phylum Bacillota; class Clostridia; order Lachnospirales; family Lachnospiraceae; genus UBA2868. The sequence goes on along the minus strand of JAGCXZ010000189.1, from coordinate 1,796 downwards.
GAAGATGCGGCGCCTGAAACGCCGCGATACACGGAGATTGACAAAGGAGGGCAGAACCATGGCGATCACATTAAAAGAACTGTTGAGTAGGGTTAAGGGACAGGATGGGCTTTTCGTCCTTATGAGTGCGGAGGCCGTGCTGTATGACCGGAACAGCGCCACCGTCTTTATCCCCCGGAGCAATTACCGGTCCACTTCTCTGAACCTTCTGGGCGACTTCAAATCTCACATCGGCCATAATCTCCTGTGGAGTCGGCATGAGGATGTGGATGCCCTCGCCGGTGAGTTGCTCGCGGCGCTGCAGGATGCGGGCTTTCGTGGGGAACTGCGGCAGGCGGACCACAAAGGGAGCATTTTTGAGCTGTTCCCGGACAAAGAGGACCGGGCTGCCTGAAAACAAAACACATACCAATTTCCAAAAAGGAGGCAGATGAACCATGATCCGGAGAATCATTCATATCGACGAGGAAAAATGCAGCGGCTGCGGCCTGTGCGCGGAGGCCTGCCACGAAGGGGCCATTGAGATGGTGAACGGCAAGGCGAAGCTGGTTCGGGAGAATTTCTGCGACGGCTTCGGAGACTGTCTGCCGAACTGTCCCACCGGAGCCATCACCTTTGAAGAACGGGAAGCCCCGGCTTACGATGAAGCGGCGGTAAAGGCGGAAAAAGAAAAGAAAGCAGTTGGAAGACCGATGAGCGAGCACGCGCACAGGGATGGCTGCCTTGGCTCTTCCGTGATGCGGTTTGAACGGGGCGAAGAACAGGAAGCCGCATTCGCGGGAAAACCGGTTTCCCATTTGAACCAGTGGCCCTGCCAGATCAAGCTCGTGCCTGCGAAGGCCCCCTTCTTCAACGGCGCGAAGCTCCTGATCGCGGCGGACTGCACGGCCTACGCCTACGCCGGTTTTCATGAGGATTTCATGAAGGGGAAAATCACGATCATCGGCTGCCCGAAGCTGGATGCCATAGATTACAGTGAAAAACTGACGGAGATCATACGAGAAAACGACGTAAAGAGCGTGACCATCCTGCGCATGGAGGTGCCCTGCTGCGGCGGTCTGCAATATGCGGCGGAAAAGGCCCTGAAAGACAGCGGCAAGTTCCTTCCCTGGCAGGTAGTGACGATTTCCAGGGATGGCAGAATCCTGGATTGAGGTCTGGGATCGGAGTCAGCAAACCAGCTAAAAAGACCGCAGAGGACTCAGACTTAAGGGAAAGGATGACGTTTTTATGAAACAGGCGGGTGTCGCAGAGATTCAGGACAAGCTGACCGGTGCTTTGATCGGGCTGGCCCGCGCAACACAGGGGAACACGCAACCCACCGAGCGTACTTATCGGCTGTTGATCAAAGGCCTGGTTTTTACCAGCACCTGTGTGGGACTCAAGGCGGAAGCACTCCGCGAACTGATCGACGCGGTCCATGCCGAGAAAAATCGACTTGTTCCCCGCTGTTCGGAGTGTGCGTCACCCTGCGGCAGGAACGAGGATTATGACGTGGAGAAGCTCCGGGAAGCGGATGAGGATATCCGCTCACTCAAGTCGCTGCTCCTTTGCGGAATCCAAAGTGTTGCAGCCAGCGCCTTCCGAGCAGACACGGTCGGGAATCTGGATCAAGCGGTCAATGTATTCCTGGAAAAGGCGCTGTGCGCAATCGGCGAAGAGCTGAGCATGGAACAGCTACTTCCTATCGCCCTGGAGGTCGGAAAGTACCGCCTGATCAGCAAGGGAACTTCGGATGCTGAAACGGTCGTTCGGGAGACCGGTAGTATGGTTTAACGCAAAATGCTTTAGGAGAG
>JAGCXZ010000188.1 GCA_017961065.1 Lachnospiraceae bacterium | reverse complement strand
CGTGATCCCGTATGGGATCGTTACATTCCTCGTGTACTGGTTGATGATGGCTTCCTGATTCGGCGTCAGTATCTCTCCGTCATAATATGCGTCTATCAGATCCCCGATCCTTACAGGCTTTTCCTCATAATATCCGGGCGATACCTCCACACTCTTGTAACCGACGACCGTATTAACGGTCGGATAACCTGTATTTCCTTTTCCCACCCTGTAAAGGGATACATAGCCGGGCTTCGAAGAATCCGGTCTGACATATCTGCAGCTGATATTCTGCGGATTGCCGCTGCAGTAGGTGATATAGGAATCCGCCTGCGAAGAGCAGCTGATGTTGGAAGGATCCATTGCATATTCATAGGGCCAGTAACCCTCTTCCATCTTACCGAAGAACGTCAGCCCGTTCGGGTTCTCGGTCAGGAACGCATCCGTACCGACACTGCCCGCATCGATATTGATGTCAAAGTAACCGTTTCCGTTGGCGTTATCATTCCTGAATTTCACCTCGCTCAGTTTCTTGCAGTCCTTAAAGCAGTTGCTGCCGATCGAAGTGGAATCAGCCGCGGGTATATTTTCCCCTGCACTGATAAATTCGACCTTCTCCACACTCTGGCAGGCACGGAAAGCGTTCTCACCGATCGATACGATGGAATTCGGGATCTCGATCTTGGTCGGCAGGGTAAGATTGGATACATAGTTGGAGCCGGAAAACTTACCGCAGGCATTGTCCGCGATATAAGCGATCGGATGGCCGCCGATATTCGCAGGAATTCGGATCGTTTTTTCTTTTGCGCCCGGCAGCTGCGTGATCGATTCCACGATAAAGTCATCCGTAAAGGTAAACCGGTAGGATTCCTGCAGCGTCATGATGTATTTGAACTTCTGGTCGTATTTGTCCCAATACATATACGGCAGCGAGTTCTTTTCCGCAAACTTCAGCATCTCGATGTTACTGCTCTCGTTCGGGTTCGGACCCCAGATCACGAAACTGTCATCAACGGTCTTCTCTTTTCCGGGATAGTAGGCCTCATTGATCTCATTAATGAACATGCCTTCCGTAGCCGTATCCGTTGTGTTGTTGCCGCGCACGCATACCAGATGCGGGCAGTCGAGGAACATGGACTCGGTCGCCTGAAAACCGGTTGCATAATGCGGCAGTTCAATATAGCGCAGGTTGGTGCATCCCGCATACATCCCGTACTGGCCGTGTGTTCCATAGACCGGCATCGTGGTCTGGCACATCTTGGTCATCTCTAAATTCGTGCAGTTGCAGAACGCATAGGAGCCGACCTGACAACTCGTATTTGTGATACCCGGATCGCCGCCGAAGATCGCCGAGTTGATGTTATCGGCATCTTCCGATAAATAATTCGGGTAGTTGGGCACGGAATCAACGAGAGACCTGCAGTTCATAAACGCAGCCGTTCCGATCTTCGTGACCGTATTGGGCAGCGTTACATTCGTAAGGGTTGCACAGTCCGAAAAGCAGCCGTCACCGAGCTGTTCCGCTGTACCGAAATCAATATCCGTCAGATTCGTACAGTTACGGAAAGCTTTCCTGCCGATCGTCTTGAAGTTTTCGCCAAGGCTGATCGACTGCAGTCTCGTACAGTCCTCAAAAGCGGAATCGCCGATCTGCATGATGCCTGCGGCTCCGCCTCCTTCGTCCGTTGTACTTAACAGTTCCATGCGCGTAAAGTTGGCGACACCCTTAAAGGCGTCATTACCGATGGACTGTACGATCGTCATATGATCCTTGCAGGCCTGAATCGTCTCAGTGGATGACGGAGGTTCCGTATCCATCGGGTCAACGGGTTCTATCCAGTAGTCAGGATCATCCGGATCCTTGGCCGGATCATGCTGCCAGGGAACGCTCCAGGTCTCTATCTTTACTTCAAAATAGTAGCAGGGCGGCGTGGCATCTGCCTCCCCGTTATAAACCTCGATCATGCGCTGCGTCTTGGGCGCTTCCACTTTTGTCTCGGTATAACGCGTCCAGGTATACGGATCATGCACGGATACATCACCTTTATCCAGTCTGGAATAAGGTGCTTCCGCCACATCGGAATCCAGAGTATAAATAACTGCGGGAGACAGCTCCAAAACGCCGCCAAGAGGCGTATAACCGGAAGCATCGCCGCCGACATAATTGCGGATACACTGCGGCACGCTGGTCGGCGTGGGCGTTGCCTGCGTTGAGATCTCAAAGATCGGCACCGTCATATCCCCAAACATGCCGTCCCGGTTGATCGTATAGTATTTATGCCCTTCAAGAGTGACGGTCGAATCCCACGGGAACGCCCAGATGCCCTGACCCGAAGGGATGATCGTCGCATCCACGAACGGATCGGTATTGATCGCATCGTCCACGGTAGCCGGGATCATCGTTTGCGGATCAAACGGATCATCTGCCTGCACCCCTCTTGTCGGAATCACGGCCACGACCAGGGCGGTTACCGCACATACACCCGCGATCGTTAATCTGGCGCTTTTCTTGAGTTTGAATTTTTTCTTTTCGGTGACTTTGCTCATACGCTGCTCCTGCTAGATTGATTCCGGGATCATTGAACCCGTTTCGCGACAACAACCCATCTCTCGCCGCCTTTCACATAATCGCATGTGGACAATGTGATCAGCTGGTCGCCCAGACGGGAAGTGACACCGGTATCGTACAAAGACATCTCTGCCATATCGTTCATGTAGGAATCATATTCCTCCTCGGAATTGGCATTGATAAACTGGTAATACTTAAAGGCCACTTCTGTTTCCTCGTGTACCACTTCCGAGAAAACATACATGACCGCATAAACTCCTTTTTCATACAATGTATCAAACCGGATCATCGGATGCTTCTTAAAATAACTCTCACTCTTGTATTTGGTGAGTGTTCCGAACATCTTCCCGGACTTCATATTATGCCCGTAAATGATGATGTTCTGGCTTCTGGGCCAGATGCTGCAGTCTTTATCTGCAAACAGGCATCCGTTCCTGTCCTTCTCCTGCGAGAAGTTATGATCCAGATAATATTCCATATTCTGTGACTGCATCACAGGGTAGTCTATTATTGTATCGTCAATTTTGATCCATCCGATTAGACTTTTATTTTTATTATACAATGTGACATAGTCGTCGAGCACCTCGGGCGGGGCGTCAGGCTCGTCAGCAGTCAGCTTGGTCGGCTTGAATAAAACGTAATCGGTATTCTTCAGTTCTGACAGTTTGTCGAAATTCTTCTCTGTCGCTTCCGCTTCGCCGCTGTAAAAAACAAAGTACCCGAGACTTCCCGCAGCGATCACGATCAGGGCTGCCATAACGATCCGGCGGATCTTTTCCTTCTTCGACAGCTTCTTCTTGTCCTTCTTACTCATGTTCCGTCTTCTTGTAAATCAGTTTATATTGTACGATCCTGTCTTTCGTACCAAATGCCACGCGGTCTGCGAACTCCCTGACAAAGGATTCGTTAAAGGGAAGGATGTCAGAGACAAGCTCTGCAAACTGCGGTTTGGCGATACATTCGTATACCAGGTTTAAGATCATCCCGTTTTCTGTCTCTTCCGTCTCCACCCTGCCGCGGTATCTCTCGTAAAAGACCGAGAAGAACAGCGTGATGACTTTGATCACAAACAGGCAGCGCCTGCGATCGGCGGGATCGAGTTGTAAGAGCGAATCGATCTGAATCATCAGATATCTGCGCTGCTCACTGTTATGACATTCATCAAGGATATGCTGCGTATAATGTTCCAGGTCGGCATCCTGCAGCAGATACAGGGATACGTACTCATAGAGGACTCTGGTCATATAGTTGCATACTTCTTCTAATTCTTCCGCATTCAGACCGGTACCCGGCGCGTGATGCATCAGCGTCATGAACAGCTTGCGCGCCTGACTGTAACTCTCCATACGGTCGTTGAGCAGAGCCGACATATCGTGGAGCGCGTGTTTGTATTTATCTTCCTTCAGACGATAGTTCTTCTCGAAATCCTTCAGATCATCGTCCTTGTTATATCTGGCAAATGCGGCATCGATCTTCTCCGGCAGGAGTTCAAGCTTCATATTGGAGGAGCTGATCAGCCGGCAGAGATGATAGGTATTGTGCGCCCTGACGACCTTGAGCAGATCCTCATCATCAAAGAGCAGGATGATCTGTGCTCTCGGATTATGATCCAGAATGATCTCAAGCATCTCATCCCCGCTTAAGACATCCAGTCCGTAGGGTGTGAACACCACCGCGATCTCCTGCGCATCCATGATCGAAACAGCATCATCGATCGAATCCGCATAGAAAAACTGCGCCGCTTCGTCATGTACCATGATCTGGATCCGGTTCATGAGATTCTGGTCATTCGTAATAAATAAAGCGCTGCGCATGTTTTCGCTCCACATCCTGCATCAATGCATAGTTACACATTCTTATCAACATTGTACTATATCTGGAGCGAAAAGCAAGTTTTTTTCTATATATAGTGTACCCCGAAATATCAAAAAGGACTCCATCGTATGACGGAGTCCTTTCAATGATCGTTTCTTTATACTTCCGCGTTTTCATCGGCCAGCTGGCTTGCTCTTGCGGCAACTTCCTTCTCCTGAACATCCGAAGGTGCCTGCTCGTAACGTACGAACTCATACTCGTAATCGCCTCTGCCGCCCGTCATGGAGCGCAGTACCGTGCAGTATCCGTAAAGGCCTGTCATAGGAAGTTCGGCTTCCACAACGGTCTTGCCGTTACCTGCGGGGTTCATGCCGAGCACTCTGCCGCGGCGCTTGTTCAGATCACCCATAACATCACCGGTGAAGGAATCGGGAACCGTAACTTTTAAGGTCGCGATGGGCTCTAAGAGGACCGGACCGGCTTCCATGAAGCCTTTCTTGAATGCCTGGATCGTAGCCATCTTAAAGGCCTGCTCGGAGGAGTCTACCGGATGGTAGGATCCATCGTAGAGGATCGCCTTAACGCCGACAACCGGGTAAGCGGCAAGCGGGCCTTTCACTACGGATTCAACCAGACCCTT